>CAYOYT010000033.1:0-12163 GCA_964408245.1 uncultured Dongia sp.
TATCCCTTACGCCGCCTGGCTTTCCGACAAACTAAGCTTGCCGATGGCTTATATTCGTAAGAAGCCAAAGGGCTTCGGCCGTGGCGCCCAGATCGAAGGCGATATGAAGCCCGGCTGCCGCGCGCTTTTGGTCGAGGATCTCGCCACCGACGGCGGTTCAAAGGTGAACTTCATCAACGCCATCCGTCAGGCCGAATGCCAGATCTCTCATGCACTCGTGGTGTTCCATTACGGTATCTTCCCCCAATCGGTCACAACATTGGGCGATCTGGGCGTGAAGCTGCACGGCCTCGCTACCTGGTGGGATGTCTTGGAAGCCGCCGGCGATACTGGGCGCTTAGATGCCGGCGAGACTGCCAAGATTCGCGCTTTCCTCGACGATCCGGAAGGTTGGTCGACCGCCCGCGGCGGGTTGGTAAAGGAAGAATAGTTTGCTTGATTGATCGATCCAATTTGTTACTCTTAGAAAAATAATCGATGGGATCGATCAATGAAACCCCTCCCTACCCTGCGCCAGCTCCGCTATCTCGTTGCCTTGGCCGAATACAGGCATTTCGGCCGCGCGGCTGAATCCTGTTTCGCCACGCAGTCGACGCTTTCGGCAGGTCTTCAAGAATTGGAAAATCTGCTCGACGTCAAATTGGTGGAGCGCTCCAAGCGCCGTGTCATGCTGACACCTTTGGGCGAAGCGATCGTCGCACGTTCCAACGTGGTGCTGCGCGAGGCCGAGGACATTGCCGATCTCGCTTTTGCCTCGAAGGACCCACTCTCTGGCACGCTTCGTCTTGGTGTCATTCCAACCATCAGCCCCTATTTGCTACCCAGGGTCCTGCCACCTTTGCGCCAGAGTTATCCCAACCTGCGATTGTACCTGCGTGAGGATCTGACAGCACGGCTGCTCGAGGCGCTTGGTGACGGTGACATCGATGCGGCACTGATCGCGCTGCCCTTCCGGACCGACGATCTCAACGTGCGGACGCTCGGCCATGACCCATTTGAACTCGTCTGCCGTGCCGACGATCCCCTAGCTAAGAGCGGGCCGCTTACACTCAACGACATTCCAGAAGATCGGCTTCTGCTGCTCGACGAAGGTCATTGCCTGCGCGAACATGCCCTGGCGGCTTGCCACCTGGAACCCACGCGCCATCGCGACGATTTCCGCGCGACTAGCCTGCCGACGCTTGTGCAGATGGTGGCGAACCGGCTCGGCGTCACGTTATTGCCCAAGATGGCGATCGATGCTGGGATTCTGGGTGGTACCGGATTGACGACAAAGCCCCTTTCCGCCAACGCACCAGCGCGCGAGGTCGCTTTGGTTTGGCGTCCTACTACGCCCCGCGCCACGGAGTTCAATCTTCTCGCCGACATGCTGGCGCACTTTGCTAGCTCTTACTCTGAAACAGCGTAAAGATCGCGGTTGATTGAGAAGACTAGAATCATACTAACGCTCTCACCATCTTTAGAGAGCGGCACGAACAGATTCTCTTCATTCATGTAGCGATCGACGACTTGGAAATCATCGATTTCGTAGAGCGGCGCCCGCGTTCGACATACGGTCTCGTAGTTCTTTAAGACAGCAGCGGCTGAACGCCCAAAATAAGCCTCGACAATAGATTGTCCGGTGGGATCGCGGCCGCGCAGCGCCACCTCCATCGTGCCGACCAGGCGATAAACGAAGCGCCTTTCATCCGGCACCACGTCGACCAGCGTGATATAGGGCAGATAGCGGCGCAGTTCGCCAGGATCGATATCGGTGCGCGCTGGCATGATCCTGCCAGCGCATTTGCGCTGCCAGTATTCCAGCATCTCACGCACGTCGCGGTGACAGGTCTCACGCCATTCCGCCATAGAGAATCCTGCAGGAGAAGGGGATGCTAGCATGTTGGGCTGTGGCCCTGCCGTCAATCGGCGAATGCGTCGCATCTAAGCGGCCAAGTCTGGTTGTCATGTCGATCTCCCGCATCCGGCAAAATGACGATCGCCACGGGAGAACAAGTTGCACTGCGCCTGCTTCAGCAATTTGCATACGCTTGATTGCCCGGCTTTACGCCTCCCGGTCTCATGACAGAAATCCTTAATATGGGTCAGGTCTTGGCCAGCTACGGCTGGCATCTGGCTCACCTATCCACTACTATTCGGCCATATCTTCCACTTCGCTACCATGGACCCAACATGCTGTCATTACTCGAAAATCTATTCCCCAAAGCAAAGAAGAAGGCGCAGGCTAAAGTCAAAAAGACTGCGCCAGGAGGTATAAAGGATGGGCAGGGAACGAGGCTCGCCAGCGATTGGCGGATCGTCGGCGCGCGGCTGGCCGAACTAGGTGCTAGGCGTGTACTGCTGCATGGGGATGCCGCCGCTTATGCCGGCGCCAAGGTCGAATTGCCCAGCCTCGATCTGCAATGGGTGAGCCATGTGCTCGACGATGTCAAAGCCGGCGCTGCCTATGCCGAGGATGTCGACTGGTGCAGCGTCGATGCCGCGATCTGCGTCGGCGCCGAACTGACCGCGCGCTATCGCCAAGCGCTACGCCTCATGGCGGCACATGAGGTTACCAAGCCAGTCTTCTGGGTCGGTAACGGATTCGAATATTGTGGCGGTACACTCAGCGCGCCGCTCGAGGCCGACGAAGTCGAAGGGCTGCTTTACAACCACTTCCAAGAATTCTTCGGCGTCAAGGACCCTCTGCAATTTCGCATCGAGATCTATCACGGTCCAGACGTGAAACGATATTATCGCATTCTCGAACCCAATCAGTCGATGGTCATCCGGCTGAGCGATCATATCAAGGTGCGGCAATATCCGGTGAGCCTGGCAGCCTTCGTCGAGCACCCAGTTCTGACACGCGACCGGCATTACCGCCTGCGCCTTTGCGCGGATATCTTCTGGAAGGATTCCTTTACCACGCTGCACAGCGGACATGAATTCAACCGCAGCCCTGATCACAAGGTGGAGTTCCGCGTGCCCGCCTGGACGGTGCGCGACGGCACCATCGCTCTCACCATTCCCAATTTCGACCGCAAGGCGACGGCTGCCGAAGAGATCGAAGCGATATCTGGCGGCACCAGCACCAAAACTGCCCGTAAGAGCGAGTTTTACATCGATCAATCGTTGTTGATGCGCGGGAATGTCGGCGAGGATCAGATGCTCGGCTGGCGCTATCGGGGCTTCGGCGGATCAAACTGGTTCGTGCTGGAGGGGACTAAGGCATTGGCTGGTGGCCACCAGGGAAATATCGCGGGCAATCACCACGCTAGCTGCCCAATCGTCGACCGGGCAGACCTCAAAGCCGATGCCACGGAGCTAGCTCGGTTCCGCCAGGTAAACGAGGCGGGCTTCCTGCTAGAAGCTCATCCTGTTCCAATCATGGGAGCGCAGAGCGAGCTGATCTTTGGCTATGAATCGGACGCATCGAACCCGGCTCAGCCGTTTCTCCAGGCTGATTTTTTCAATGCGGGCGGCCAGCATATCGGCCGGTTCAACTTTACCAAGCGGAGCCCAGGCCCACTTTTCACTCACGACATCCTGAGGCTGTGGGGCAATCCATCGGCCAGCGAAGCGCGTTTAGCCATCATCAGCTTCGATTGGGAGAAGGCCGGCCTTCGCCACAAAGGCTTCAAGCCGATGGCCAATCTGGTGGTGCGCAACCGCCGCACGCTCGATCAGGATTTCACTGAGTTCCAATCGTGTTGGCGCAATCTGGGTGCTGCCGTGCCGGGCTTCCCGCATTGGCTGACCGATCAGCTGGCGGTGGTGGGGCGATCGAACCTGTTCGGCCGCGTCCGTTGCGACAAAGGCTTGCGGACTGTCGTGATGCTACTCAACGGCTCAGGCCGTCTCAATTATCGAAGCCTGGCCCGTACCGACCTGATCGCTATCAACAACAACGGTCAGCGTATTCAGGCACAAGTCGAGATTCCGGCCTTTACCTGGCGCTTGATCTGGCTCGACGAAGTTCTGCCAAATCTCGCCGCTCATCTCGGCGACAGCGGCAACGGCGCGATGCTGGTGCAATCCGGTGATGCCGACCTCAATACACAAATTGTTACCACCAGTCCGACCGGCGCCGTGGCCTTACAGCACCTATGGGGGTATTGATCGGTTTGGTCGATCAGAAATCCCAGGAACGATCCAACCAAAAATCTGCCTTGCGGCGATGGCAAAGACCCAGCTTCTTGGTGATCCGACGCGACCACTTACCGATCCAATCCGCCCGCTGTAGCAGGCTGGGTTGAGGCGCTGCCGATTTCACAACATCGATCAGACTTGCTTCCTGTGTGCCATCGATCAAACCGGCCTTGCGTGCCTGCTCAGCCAGCCATAGAGCCTCGTCCAGAAAGCGATAGAGCAGCAGGATAATGAAGAGCTTAAGAATACTGTCCATCTTGCCACTGGCCAGAACGCCTTCGGGTGGACGCAGGTAAAGCGCATCACCCTCAATCAGGCGTCGTGAGATGTCACTACGATTCTTGACAATATTAAGGTGTCGTCGCAATTGCCCATGTGATCGTTCGCCATCGAAGCGATAGGCGCGCGACGGCAACAGATCGAACATAATGAAACCTTGCGACCGCATGAAGGCATCGACGTCGGCGAACAGCGGCTGGCGCTTATAGAACTCGACAAAGCCCACTTCAGCTTGCACCGCCAGCAGTCCCGACCAATGCTCTGGCCGCAATTGCCGCAGAATGTCGAGTTCAGCGCCTTGCACATCGAGCTTCAAAAGCTCGGGCACTGGCCGTTGATACTTGTCCATAAAATCGGCAATTGTCATCAGCGGCACATCGATAACTTTGGCGATAGCACCGTAGCTCGGTGCACTGAAACGACGCATGACGTCAGGATTAGGTTCATAGAGCGACGAGCCGGATGGCTTGCTGGTGACATACAGCGGTGCAGTTCCGGTCCTGCCTCCGAGCGCCACTGGAAACCAGAACTGGCCCGGCTCGCCTTGTTGTGCTTGGACGACGCAGGCGGCTTCGTCGGGTTCGAACAAGTCGATATTGCGAATGAGCCCGGTGTGTTTACGCCAGTGCCGTTGCATCCCGCCGCGGGCACCCACGTCCATGCAATTAATCGCGTGTGATCGTAAAAACTGGGGCACCGGTACTTGATCTGGCATGGTCCTGCTCTAGCTATCGACGTTGTGGCGTTCTGGCACATTTCATGCGGGGACGGGAATAGAAATCAAGCCCCACAGCAGTCATGTTTCAAAAGTTGACTTAGGCTATCGGATACTGCAATGACAGCGATGTCGGACATTATTTGTCGCAACATTCCTTCCTCGGTTGAGACGGCCACGAGAATCCTTATTCATCTCACTTGAGACTTTGGGCCGGGTACCCAGTTTCTAGAGAATTTTGGAACATACCTGATGCGGCTCTTTACTCCGGCCCAGCGTTCGTTGAGGCAAATAAGTGGCTATTTTTGACAATATCGTGCGCGCCTCACCTAGGACAGCCTGACCGGACAGATCGAAGCGAAGGGCTTAGCTCAGTCGGTCGATTGGTCGACCTTTGAGCCAGAAAGCGAAGTGTGAGTGCTTGGACCGTTCACAGTTTACAGTTCACCAAGGATATTAACGAATTGCGATCTCGCACACATTATAATTGGCGACGACACGTATAATTGGACGACACGGGCCGCCGCTTTGAAACCTCGTCAGGAATCCTCGGGGGCCCCCGGAAGACCGCAATCAGACTTCCTTACCGGGTATCTCGAACGCCATTGCAATTACCTCAATGAGCCGTTGCGTCGTTTCGGCCTCGCGTTCCTCAAAGAAGTGTAGAAGCGCCATCGCATTCTGCCGTGATGGCGGGCAATACTGATTATTGGCAGGACAACGCACTGAAGCTTGTCTGCCAGACACCGGGCATTCCGTTTTTTTGATATATGTCGCGAGAACTACATTACCTCGCTCGACTTCAATAACGTCACTGGCCGCATGGCCGGGGCAGGATTCAAGTTCAGCGGCACATTAGTCGCTGTCTTTTCCGAGCGCACGCGCATTACGCTTGAAGCTACGAAAGCAGTTCCCGAAAATGCCATCTGGCTGACCGCAGCGCTGTGACATTGCCGAAGCTGGCCGAACGGAACGAACTGCCTTCACGCGGCATATCTGAGATGTAGCGCACGCTTTCATCATCACATCGCCCCCACTGGCGAGGAATCTAGCTCGACTGCCGTCGAGCGTTTCGTTGACTATTATGTCGCTGCCGCAGAGAAGCTGGCGAAAAGGAGCTAAGGCTCAGACAATCTCAGTCTTGATCCAAGCCCCATTTTCCATGCGCCAGACGCGCGGATCGCGGAATGTATCTGCAATAGTATCAAACTCTACCTCAGTCATTCCGACATAATTTAGCCAGCGCTCGAGATCGCGCGACTTGACCGGGTCATAACGCTTGACCAGTGCCACGGCTTCCTCGCGGGTGATCTGAGAGGAGCGAATATCCTTGCAGGCATGGTCGGTACAACGGCCGTAGCCGAACTTGATCCACTTGAGGTAATCGTGGATGCCATTCTCGTGCATATCATCGAGATTAGAAATACGCCGATAAGTGCGGTCAAAAGGAGTGTCGCTCACCTCGAAACCGTAGCTATCGATCACTATTTTGGCATGATCATTCGCTTCCCAGTATACATAATTGCCAATGTAAATGCCACGTAGGTTGAGATTGAAAATCTCTTCGTCGCTAGGATACTGGTAGGGGATAAGATCGCTGGACGTTAGGCCTTCACGACCGACAAAATAATTCCATTCATAGCCACGGCCGAAGTGCTCTAGACGCTGGCGATAGGACATTTCCGGAAAGTCGTTCATCGAGAATTGGCCGGAAAGATCCATGTAACCGTGCTCGCCCCAAATCACGAGCGGGATCTTGTGCTGAGCCGCAACTCTGACCGGCGCGGTATTGATGCCGACATGAGCATGCCAATTCATGTCACCCATCACCTTGAAAGCAAGGCGGTTGAGCTTCTTCAGGACATGTACTGATGGACGGACGATGATGTGATCGACTCCGAACACTTCCGACATCCGCAGCATGTTGCGCCAGCCGGTTGGGGTCCAGTTATTTCCATCATAGGTGACTAACAACGGATTGAAGCCCAGCACATTCTTGATCATGTGCGTCTGAAAATAACTGTCTTTGCCACCGCTAACAGCAACAACACAATCGTAGCGGCTGCCATCCTTGCTGCGCCCCTGTTCCAAGATGGCAATCAACGCCTGCTTGCGCTTATCCCACTCTGCAATGGGAATTTCTTTCTTAATCTGAGCCATGCGGCAACCCATGCAGACGCCGCCTTCGTCGAAAGCCATCGGCGCGGCACCGATCGAGGGATAGACGCAACGCGAACACCAGTGGATTTCGCGGCGCCTTATCGCTGCTTCCGGGCGCGCCGCGGGGAAGTCATGCGTCGCCGCCTGGCGCATGCGATCCTCGATACGCTTATCTTCTGCGGCAACGTCGTAGCTTGGCTCACGGCGTTGCCACTTGGTGCCCAGGCGCACAGCTCGCATCGGCACGCCGGCATCGATACAGGTCTGCTTGGCCAACGGATAGCTAATCTCAAAGAAATGAAAAATGTTGGCGGCGGCTACGGCCCCAGCACCACCCTCGAGTACGCCAGGTGCAAAATCGGCATAGGAGCCGACACCACCGCAAGCCACAACCGGAATCTTCACCACGCTCGAAACATCGCGGATGAGATCGATATCATAGCCGTTGGCAGCACCATCACGGTCGATCGAATTAAGAAAAATCTCGCCGGCACCGAGCGCTGTTACTTCGCGTGCCCAATCGGCAGGCTTCATACCAGTTCCGATCTTGCCGTCACCGGTGAAAACTTCGAGTGACCCATCCGCATGGCGCTTAGCATCGATCGAGGCCACGACGCATTGACTGCCGAAACGCTCCGCCGCCTCACGGATAAAACCTGGATTGCGCACGGCCTCAGAGTTGATGATGCATTTGTCGGCACCGTGTGCGAGGCGCAGCGAAATATCGTCCAACGTTCGGATACGACCACCGATCGACAGCGGCATGAAACAGACTTTTGCTACCTCATGCAGCACATCGAGAAGGCCCGTTCCGCGGTAGCTCACCGGGAAGTCGTCACGGCGCAAATCATGGAAATTATCCTCGGAGATATCGAGCAGGACCAGCTCGTCGACATTCCAATTCGACAGACGACGCACGGTGGCCATCGGATTGCCGATGACTTGGTGGGTCGTAAAAGCGTGACTACGGACGATGAGACCGTTCTTGAGCAGCAGACAGGGGATGAGGCGAGGCCGAGCGATGTTGGCGTTACTATTCATAACAACCGCTCTGACGCAAGTAATTGACATAGCGGGACAACAGATCAAGCCCCGCATCCTGACTCTTTTCGGGATGGAATTGCACCCCAAACACATTACCCGCCTCAACCGACGCCGCGAAACGCGCGTTGCCCGCCGAGATTGTCGCAGCAATGGCGCGGCTGTCGTCCGGCACGAAGTGGTAGGAATGCACGAAATAGAACGAACGAGCCTTGGCCCCTTCGGGAAAGAGAATGCCGGCTCGTGCTGGTGCCACGTCACACCAGCCGATATTAGGCACACGCACGCGGTCTGATTCTGGGAGCAACTTGATCTCGCCAGGCAGGACATCAAGACCTGCGTGGCAACCGTATTCTTCACTCTGCGTCGCCAGCAATTGCATACCCATACAAATGCCAAGGAATGGCTTACCGCTTTTGGCTGCTAGGCGCAATTCATCGACAAGCCCGTTATCGCGCAAACACGCCATGGAGTCGCGATAGGCGCCAACACCGGGTAAGATCACGGCCTTAGCGGCGCGAATGTCGGCGGCTGAACGCGTCAATTTGCCGGACAAGCCGACCTGATCAAAAGCCTGTTTCAGCGAGCCGATATTGCTTATTCCCAAATCAAGGATGGCGATCATCGCGTATCTCCTAGGCACGCCTAGCGTGTTGTCAGGACGCTGCGGCGGCGTCCTCAGATCATTTTCTTGAGCGAGGCGGCGTCAAGCCATTGCGTATTTATATCGCTGGCAAAGCGGAAGCCTTCAGGAACCTTGGCCGCTCCGTCCCCGGCAAATGAGGGGCGCTTCCAAGAGATAAAAATCGGCTCGATGACATAACGGTCCTCGAGCTCGACGGTAGAACGGCTGTCATCCTCAGTGATCATGACCTCATGGAGCTTTTCGCCCGGACGTATCCCAACGATGCTGTGGGGGATGCCAGGGGCGATACATTGGGCAAGATCGGCTACCTTCATCGAGGGGATCTTTGGTACGAAGATCTCACCGCCGCGCATGATCTCCATGCTGGAGAGCACGAAAGCGACACCCTGATCCAGCGTGATCCAGAAACGCGTCATGCGCTCGTCGGTGATGGGAATCGCCTTGGCACCCTTCTTCACCAGTTCCTGAAATACCGGCACCACGCTGCCGCGCGAGCCGATGACATTGCCATAGCGTACGACCGAGAAGATCGGATCATGACCGCCGGAAAGCGCATTGGCGGCAATAAAGATCTTATCGGAGGCCAGCTTTGAGGCGCCGTAGAGATTGACCGGGTTGGCAGCCTTGTCGGTCGAAAGCGCAACGACGCGCTTTACCTTGTTTTTGATTGCCGCCTGCACCACGTTCTCGGCGCCGATCACGTTGGTGTGGATGCACTCAAAGGGGTTGTATTCTGCCGCCGGCACCTGCTTCAGCGCCGCTGCATGGATGATATAGTCAACATCGCGGGTCGCCATTTCCAGGCGCTGGCCATCGCGCACGTCACCGATGAAATAGCGCAGCGCCGGATACTTGTCATGGCTGAGGTCCTGCTGCATTTCCCACTGCTTCAGCTCGTCGCGTGAGAAAATAATCAGCCGCTTGGGTTGCCAATCCGTCAACACGCGGCGAATGAACGCCTTTCCGAACGAACCCGTCCCACCCGTTACCAGGATTGATTTCCCGTTCAAATCGGGAAGTGCCGTCTCAAACATTTCGCCTATACCCCAAACAATGTCGCGATGGAGTCACGCTCCTCGCATAAATTTTCATTTCGGATCAGCATGTTGGAAAAAATCCGGCCAATGCAACCAGAATTTTAATCTTGTTGTTAGATCGTTGCAGGGGTTAACAGCCCCCCCTCCCCCTGTCAACCGGCCATTACAGGCCCAAACCGCGCGAATACTGCGATTTTTGCCCATTCCGCTGCGCCAAATACTGGCTCCAAGAACAGGCCTTAGGGCGAAGATACAGATCAGGGCAAAGACGCAGACACGACCAGCGGTACCGAGAGACATATTCCAGACGGGTTAGGTGTGATTATCCAAGAAAAACGGCGGCCCCTTACGGTACCGCCGTTTATAATTCAGATTTCGTCGGCTTTCAGCTGGCGAGACGCATCAATTCCGTTTCCAGCCGCGGCAGGGCGCCGCGCTTCACAGTACGGGCGGCGCCATCATCCGGTACCGGCATGGCAACTTCGCCTGACAGCATGCGTTCAAGCTCGCGTCGCGCGCGCGCAAGTCGGGAGCGTATGGTGCCGATAGGGCAATGACAAATACGGGCCGCGTCTTCGTAAGAGAAGTCCTGCCCAACCACTAGGAGAAGTACTTCACGCTGATCGGGATTGAGCCCATCCATGGCACGGAATAATTCCTTCAGCACCAGCGCATGCTCTTGCCCAGGCGCGACACTCGCAAGGTTCGGCAGCAGATCGTCATCGATCTGGACAAGACGATTACGCTGCCCTGCCCGAAGGTTATTAACATGAATATTGCGCATAATGGTGAACAGCCAGGCCTTCAAATTTGTACCCATGGTATAAAGGTCCTGCTTCCGAAGGGCGCGTAGCACCGTGTCATTCACCAGATCCTCTGCCGTCTGGCGATTGCGCGTTAACAACACCGCAAAAGCTTTTAAGGCCGGCAGGAATGCGACCAGTTGGTTTTGAAAAGTATCGGCCATTGATTGTCCTTTCGGTCGATTCAGCACGAATCAATCTCACAAATCGCTTGAGCCAAGATATGTGCTGCCTGGCGTGACATGCCGAGCGATAAGACGGAGGAGAAGCTGTGACTTCCGACTTTTATTTTAGGAATATTATGTCGATCTGGGATTATTCGGTGACTTTGCCCGCCTCGGGGGGAAATGCCTTGCGTATAAGATCGATAAGCTTGGGATCTGCAGGTTCTTCGCAGGCAGCAAACAACGTCTGCACTTGTCGCTCAAGCCAGCGATCAAAAGCGGGAGACGTCAGAATTTCTTCGCTAAAGTTAGACGCCTTGGCCTGTATCCCAGTCAAACCCTGGCCGACATCGGCCGATTTATCTCTTTTACTTTGAAACTTTGTGCTTTTGCGGCCGTCCTTCATAATTGACGCCAGTCCTTCACCCGATACTGTATGAGACTCTAAGAAAGCTGTCATGCAATAGCTAACGAGCTATTGCAGCAAGTGGTTCCACCGCCGGGTGTGAAGCAGCATCAATTTAGGCACGCTTTCAAGATCGGGAGAGGAATTGCCGCAACACTTGTTGGATCAGCCCTTGATCCAGATCTGGCCGAGTTTCCATAATGAAACCCGCCACACTAGCACCTAGCATGGCTCCGAGCGGGTCTGCCCGGACGGCATCACCAGCAATATTGCTGGCGGCAGCCATCAGGCCCGGAAGTAGGTCGTTGGTCGGTATTGAAGAAGGAGGGATAGCTTGCTTAGCAACAACTTTTTTCATAGCAGCCTGCGCAATTCCCAGCGCCGCGATGGTGAGGATAAGAGCTACGATACCAAGGGCCGCCCAGATTGGCATCCAGAAAATAAGCCAATGATATAATGCGGCCAAAGCCACCCCAAAAGCAGCAAGACCGAGGCAGGTGGCCAGCGCATAGAGAATGACTCGCTGGATGACACGGTTAGTCAATCGATCGATGGCTTCCAACATACCTCGGCCCCCCGATGCCGTTGCGACTTCAGCGCTGCGTCAGTTTCCCGAGAAGGATACCAACACCGAAGGCTACTAATAGACTAGTAAGCGGCCGCGCTGTGATCTGATCCTCTAATATGTCGACGCCGGCCTGCACGCGGGCTTTGCCGGTATCCACCGCCTCGTTGAACTGAGCTTGACCTTTTTTAGCAAGCAGCTTGGCGATGGTAGAAACAT
>CAYOYT010000034.1:0-12090 GCA_964408245.1 uncultured Dongia sp.
CCCAATCCAGCGCAAAAGGCCCAAAAGGTCGTCATTCGCAAGGGGCGCGAGAATTATCTGTGCCTGCTTAATCTTGCCGAAATGGGCGGGCAGCTTTCGAGCCGGCCAATCGATGCGGTGGGTTTTGGCCTCGTCGCGCGCTGGGCCATGGCAACGCGCGATGGCGATATGGTGGGTGGTGATTTTCCCGGCTGGCTACCGGATCTCATCGGCCAGGGCCGCGCCTTTGCTCTCGCTGACCGACGTGGCGAATGCATTTATGCCGCCTGTCCGCATTACACACGTTGCTTCATCGAACGATCGGCGCGGCGCGCCAAGAAAGCTGAGATCGTCATCGCCAATCATGCCCTGGTCATGATTCAGGCGGCAATCGGTTCCAACAATGACGAGCAACGCCTGCCAACGCGGTATGTCTTCGACGAAGGACATCACCTTTTCAGCGCGACCGACAGTGCCTTTGCCGCCCATCTCACCGGGCAAGAGATGGCAGACCTGCGGCGCTGGTTATTGGGTGCCGAGGGTGGCCGCTCGAGCCGAGCGCGCGGATTGAAGCGCCGTCTCGACGATCTGATCCTCGACGACGTCGACATGCCGGCTATGGTCGATGCCGTTCTGCACGCCGCCCGCGCGTTGGTCAGCGATGGCTGGCAGCAACGCCTTGCGGAGAATCAACCGGCCGGTCCCGCCGAAAAATTTCTTGCGACTGTGCGGCATCAAGTGCTGGCACGTTCGATAGCACCTCGCAGCGGCTATAGTCTGGAATGCGCCTGTGCGCCACTGGAACCGGAGGTAGCATTGGCAAGCGTTGCACTCAATCGAGCCCTGGGTGCCTTGATGGAGCCAATGTTGGCGCTGGCGGCGAAACTGATGCGGCGCCTCGATGACGAGGCCGAAAAACTGGAAAGCACCGAACGGCAGCGCATCGATGCCATGGCGCGTGGGTTGCAGCGGCGTGGCGATATGGAAGTGGGTGCCTGGCGCGCCATGCTCAAGGCGCTTGCTCGCCAGCAGCTGCCAAACCCCAACGACGCGCCGGTCTTTGTTGATTGGTTCGGGCTGGAACGCAGTGACGGGCGCGAACTCGATGTTGGCATGTATCGACATTTCCTCGATCCCACGCAACCCTTCGCCGAAGCCGTGATGAAGCCGGCACACGGCATAGTCGTCACCTCGGCGACGCTAACCGACGGCACGGGGTCAGAGCTCGCCTGGCAGGGCGCCGAGGCGCGGGCCGGCAGCAAGCATCTTCCCCTACCTGCTTATCGCCTGCGCGTGCCCTCGCCCTTCGATTATGCGAAGCAGACGCGGGTTATTATCGTCACGGATCTCGACAAGGATGACCTGACGCAAATCGCCACGGCCTATCGTACCTTGTTTCTGGCGGCCGGCGGCGGTGCGCTTGGTCTCTTCACCGCAATCCAGCGCCTACGGGAAGTACATCGGCGCATCGCACCAACCCTTGAAGAGAACGGTCTCAACCTTCTCGCTCAGCATGTTGATGCAATGGATACCGCGACCCTCATCGATATCTTTCGCGGTGATGTCGATGCCTGCTTGCTTGGCACAGATGCCGTGCGCGATGGTGTCGACGTACCAGGCAATGCGCTGCGCCTTATCGTCTTTGACCGCGTGCCCTGGCCACGACCGGATTTGCTGCACCGCGCACGCAAATCGGCTTTTGGCGGCACGGCCTATGAAGATCAGCTGACGCGTCTCAAGCTCAAACAAGCCTTCGGCCGTCTGATCCGGCGCGCCAATGATCATGGTGTCTTCGTGCTGCTCGACAAGGCCATGCCGTCTCGATTGCTCACCGCCTTTCCCCCAGATGTAACTGTGGAACGCATCGGCCTCAAGGCGGCGATCGATCTCACCGCTGCTTTTCTGGCTGAAACCGGTAAAAAAGCGACGCCAGCGATGAATTAGACAATTGCTGAGAACGGCCTAGTTAAGCGCGGGGGTTGAGCGCGGCAGCCCTCACCGCTATTGTTCGGGCGATTTTTCATCAGGTAATCAAGGATTCCTAAATAATGGCCGCTGTGCAGAACCATCATTCCGCCCTCATCTACACCATGGTGCTGATGGCAGCGGCCGACCGGGACATGTCGGACGCGGAAATGTCGTCGATCGGCGACATGGTCGGTCATCTGCCGGTCTTTCGCGATTTCGACCGCGCGCAGATCGCCAAGACGTCAGCTGCCTGCGTCGATCTCTTGAATGGTAAAGAAGGGCTCGATATGGTCTTGCGCAAGATCGTCGATACTGTGCCGGAAAAGTTGCGCGAGACGGCCTATGCGCTCGCTTGCGATGTCGCCGCCGCCGACAGCACGGTCACGGAGGAAGAAGCGCGCCTGCTTGATCTGCTGCGGTATGAACTCAAGATCGGCAAGCTGGTCGCCGCCGCCATCGAACGCGGCGCGCGGGCGCGTCATTTGACGCTGTAAAATTTCAACTGCACCAGTGTCTTAACGCTAGTATGGCGCTTGAATAAGAAGTCAGCCACCCTTACGCCGCAGCCCTTTGGCTGCCATGGGCGAAATCCATGTAGAGTTCGCGCGCACGGCGGCAGATCGGGCCGATCTCGAGCTTTCTGTCCTCGATCTGCGTCATCGGCATGACCTTGCCGAAATTCCCTGACGAGAACAATTCATCCGCCTCGAGAATGTCTTGCGGCGTCAGTGTTTTTTCATAAACCGGAATCTTGGCCGCGTTGAACAGTTGGATGAGGCGCTGCCGCGTAATGCCGTTGAGGAAACAGCCGCTCGCCGCAGGCGTTATCGCAGCACCACCCTTGGCGATCCAAAGATTGGCCGAGGCAAATTCGGCGATGGCACCGATGGGGTCAAGCATGACAGCTTCATCAAAACCTTTACTGCGCGCCTCCGCCGAGGCGCGTCCGGCCTGCGCATAAAGGCAGACCGCTTTGGCATCGGTCGGTGCCATTTCTGGCGACGGACGGCGCCATTTCGAGATCATGGCGCTGCCACCCTTGGTATGATCAGGCAGCGGCATGAGAACAACGGAGATACAGATTCGGGTGGATGCCGGGTCAGGCGCGATCACCCCATCCTCGGACCACATGAAGGGGCGGATATAGAGATGGCTGCCGCGTGGGAAACGCGTGACGCCGTCACGGCAGATCTCCTCGATCTCACCGGCGGATAAGGGCGACCGCAAACCGACATTGCTGGCGGAACGCACAGCGCGACGGCAATGCAGGTCGAGATCGGGCATCACGCTATCAAAGGCACGCGCACCGTCGAAAATCCCGCCCATCAACCAAGTCGCATGATCAAAAGCACGCATCAAGGGTGGGTTGCCATTGACCCATTTGCCGTCAATAAAATGCCATTGCTCCATCGCGAACCCCACTCGTGGAAGCCGATTGAACCACCAGGCCCCGAGCCTGGGCGGGTCGATCGATCAGTCATACGGATCGTCGCGTACCAGAGTGAAACGCTAAGGCGCTTTTAAGCGGGGTGCAAGCGCCGCGGTAGGGATGAGATGCGGCAGGATGTCTACGGCCACGGTTATCGTCGTGTCAGCTGAAATAGCGCGCCGGCAATGGCCGCGGATGGATACGCTGCTGGCTTATCTCATCATCCTGCTCATAAACCATTGCCGGTTGGTTCCGGAAATAAAACAAGGTGGCTCCGAGCTCCCGCAATTCAGCGCGTTGGGCAGCCAAACGATCCATTTCCGCCACGTTTCCGACAGGTTTAGCTGCAGGCTCCTCAGTAGCCGGTTCGATCGGGCGCAATATCTCGCGCAGACGCGCGGCGGCGAGACGCGAGCCCGTGCTGATGATTTGGCGGTCGATGACCTTAAGCCTGGCACGCCGCGCCGCCCAGTCCGCAGCATCCCCCGAGCCGAACCGGCGCCGCAGGCGCATTTCTTCTGGCAGGAAATCGAAACTTGACTGTTGCACGGCCTCTACCGCCGCATCCGTCTCGATCCGTCTGGCTATACGCGCCATGGCTGTTCTCCTCATGCCCGAGAATGGAACATATAGAGAACACTAAAGAGTGCGTCAAGTTCCCTGGCGAACGACCGTTTCGGATATTCCGTAGAACGTCGTTATTTCAGTGAGTTACTGGCTGACCCATTGGATACGGGCGATAAATCGTACCTGATCCTGCGGCACAAATTGGGGTTGCCCCGGCTGACGGATCGCTTCCAGGTAATAGCCATCGGCATCGTGGCGGACGACCTTGCGAACCATGGCTATACCGGCGCTGTTGCCAATGATGATACGGTCACCACGGCGAATTTCCGCTCCGCGCGCCGCCACCAGCGTATCGCCGTCGCGGTAGATCGGATCAAAATCGGTCCCCGTAATCTCAACGCCGAAGAAATCCTTGCTGGCACCGGCGAATTCGAGATGACCCCATTCGCTGCCAACCGGCGTTCCGCTGTCGTCGAAGCAATCACCAGCAGCAAGACGGTCAAGCGTAATGACGGGAATGGTGCGCGCGGCACCCTTATTGGCCACCACGCGACCGCCACTGATCGCCTGATCGAACCCGGCAGCACCGCCATGGCCATTGCTGCTGGTTTCGCCACTGCTGGCGCCCGTCAGCAACACGAAATCGACGAAAGGCTCGCCGGTAACAGTGAGGATTTTGGAGAGCGACTCAGTGCTCGGCCATCGGGGCCGACCTTCGCGGGTGATGCGCTTTGAGGGATTGAAGGCCGTGGGATCGAGACCTGCACGACGCGCAAGGCCCGAGGCGGAAAGCCCATGCTTGGCGGCCAGTCGATCAATACCGCGCCAAACGTCGGCATGCTGCAACATGGGAACTGACACGATCGCTTCTCCTAATATTCAAGACAATACGACGCGCTTGCCGCAGCCCAGGACGAAGCGTCTCCCTTCCTAAACCGACCGAGGATTCGTGAACGGTCCAGGATAATCTTCCGACACCACGTTGCCTCCCCCCGAAGGCAACACCGTATCTTGGACGATCACGATCATTTTAACGCATGAATTCCACAGAAAAAACAACTCATTTGAGAATAATAGGATTAGAGCACTGTAGCCTTAGGCACAAAAATGACGCTGCAAAGCGATCAATAATCTAAAATTACCTTCTTACCCAGGTAGTTAAATGAAATGTGGAATTTTTGGCATTATCCTGCGAGCTGGTTTTTCCTAGGGACTGATCCCTGGTGTCTCGGTATTTTGTCTTGGCAGCTGAATATTTGACCAAACGGGTGTTTTACACACTCTTGCTGGCTCACCACACTTTCGCTAGGTCCAGTGGCAGAATGATAAGCGCCGATTTGATTTATCCCCTGTTGCGACCGACCCTATTTCGTCTCGATGCTGAAAAAGCGCATCGCCTGGCGATTCGGTCACTGTCTCTGTTATCGGGACCAACGCCCAACCTAAATCCGGCGCTGAAGCAGCGCCTATGGTCACTCGATTTCCCCAATCCGATCGGCCTTGCCGCCGGTTTCGACAAGAGCGCCGAGTGCTATCGCGGGGCGTTGGGATTGGGCTTCGGCTTCGTCGAGATCGGATCGGTAACGCCGCAGCCGCAGGTCGGCAATCCGAAACCCCGTCTGTTCCGCCTGCCGGCCGATCGCGCTGTCATCAATCGGATGGGCTTTAACAATGACGGCATGGAGGCCGTTGCCGCCCGGCTTGCGAACCGCGTGCGCGCAAAGGGCATCGTCGGCGTCAATCTCGGCAAGAACAAGGAGACCATCGACGCCGCCGCCGATTACACGCTTGGCGTGGCGCGCCTGGGACCCATCGCCGATTACCTGGTGATCAATGTTTCGTCGCCCAACACGCCAGGCTTACGCGCGCTGCAAGGTAAGGAGCCCTTGGCCGACCTCATCCAGCGCACCCGCGCGGCACGCGACCAGCTGGTGGTGCGACCACCGCTGCTGTTGAAAATCGCGCCTGATCTGACGGAGGATGATCAGCGCGATATCGCCGACATGGCACTGACACAGGGTCTCGATGGGCTCATCATCAGCAATACGACGATCGCGCGTCCCGCCCTGTCGACGGCGGATACCGCCAGGGAAGCCGGCGGTCTGTCGGGTGCCCCTCTCTTTGCGCCATCGACTGCCTTGCTGGGGCGAATGTATCGCCTGACCGAGGGTAAGTTGCCGTTGATCGGTGTCGGCGGCATTGCCTCAGCCCGCGACGCTTATAGAAAGATCCGCGCTG
This sequence comes from uncultured Dongia sp., assembly GCA_964408245.1. Classification (GTDB taxonomy): domain Bacteria; phylum Pseudomonadota; class Alphaproteobacteria; order Dongiales; family Dongiaceae; genus Dongia. The sequence goes on from CAYOYT010000034.1 coordinate 6,182, forward strand.
GCGCCTCTTTGGTCCAGATCTATTCCGCGATGGTCTTCGAGGGCCCTGGCCTGGCCGCCCGCATCGCGCGGGCGCTTCCGGACTTGCTGAAGGCCGATGGCTTCGCCCAGGTGAAAGACGCGGTCGGCGCCGATTACCGGTGATAGGCACAACACAGTACCGCGCCTCTTAACATGCTCTTAACCGAAGACTTGCTAGGGCTAGGGACATGACCCAGCGTGCTCATATTCTGGTCTTCCTGCTTTATGCCCTCAGCGCCGTACTGGTAGCCTTTTGGCTACCAGAGTTCATGCCCAGCGTGTCGCGCATCCTTGGCTATATCGCCGGTGGTTTCATCATCATGGCAGGCGGGCTGTTTCATCAGGCAGTCATCGGAAAGACCCGGTTTCGCGCGCAGGCGCAATTGATCAGCGACCTCAACCGGCTGCTCACCAATCTGCTCAAGGATCAGCGCAGGCTCGAAGACGACTTGCTACAGCTTCGCGCGACCTTGGCCAATCTCATCAACGCGCCCCAACAGAATGTGGGCGATGTCGTCAATGAAGTGAAGGTATTGCAGAATCTCATCGAACAGCTTTACGGCGCCCGCACCGACGGAACGATGGCAGGCACGAAACCGAGCACAAGGCCAATGCCGCAACAAATCAGCGCCGAGAAAACGACGTCAGCATCACCACAGGCATCACAATCGATACTCAAGCCCGAGATGCCACGCGCGGTGCCCGCAATCAGCCCAGCATTGGCATCGGCAGCAAACGGTGCCAGCGCTAGCCTGCCCATGCCGCCCGTCGCTTATGACCTAGCCGAGGATGAAATCCTTGATGCGCTGCGCGAGGGATTACGTGAAAACGGCGTCGAGCTGGCATTACAGCCCGTCGTCACCTTGCCCCAGCGTAAGCGCCGCTTCTTCGAGTGCTTTTCCCGCGTGCGTATCAGTGACGGGCGCGTGCTGACACCGGAGCAATATATCGATATTGCCGAGCGGCACGGGCTGGTCACCGCCATCGACAACATGCAGCTGTTCCGCTGCATCCAGATCCTGCGCCGCATCCGCAAGGGTAATGCCGGCATCGGCTTTTTTCTTAACATCTCAGCTCATACCTTGGCCGATCGCGATTTCTTCCGCGAATTCATCAATATGATGGCGCAGAATGCAGAACTAGCGCCCGCTATTGTCTTCGAATTCTCCCAGCGCGCGATGGAAATGGCCGACGAGGCCTTGCTGCGCGATCTCGAACGCCTCGCACAGCTCGGTTATCGCTTCAGTTTGGATCAAGTAACGCATTTCGATCTCAACCCGGCGCAGCTATCCAGCCATCATTTCCGCTTTATGAAGGTTGAAGCGGAACGTCTCATCGCTGCCACGCGCGCCGGCGCGCTGGGTGATGATCCGCAGGAATTCAAGCGCATGCTGGATTCCTTTGCGATCGATCTCGTGGCCGATCACGTCGAATCCGAACCGATGCTGCTGGAACTTCTCGACATGCATCTCGATTTCGGGCAGGGCTATCTCTTCGGCGAACCGCGCATCGCGCGTGCGGAGACCGCCGCCCTCAACTAGTTTCGACAGATTAAGAGCGACATGACCCAATTCCCCAGCGGACTTTCCGCTATCACCGACCAGATCGACCTTGTGGCGATGGATCTGTGGGGCTGTATGCATGACGGCATTAAGGCCTATCCGGCGGCAATCGAGGCGCTGTGGGGCCTCAAGAAGTGCAACATACCAGTGGCGCTAGTCTCTAACGCGCCGCGCCGCGTCGAAACGGTGCGACCGCGCCTCAGGGAAATGGGTATCGACGACAACCTCTACGATGGCTTCTACACCTCGGGCGAAGAGATCTGGACGCATCTCTCCAAGCGCTCGGCTGAAGGATATGCTGCCCTTGGGCGCAAGGCCTATCAGATCAGTGGCGCGCAAGACAGCACCTTCACCGAAGGCCTCGACATCGACTTGGTAAACGACATCGGTCGGGCGGATTTCCTGTTGGTCCTGGGTGTGACAGGTCCCGAGACACGCCTTGCGGATTTCGCCCCTCTGCTCACCCAATCGCACGCGCGTGACTTGCCGTTGATCTGCGCCAATCCAGATCTCGTCGTGCATCGTGGCGGCATTGCCGAAATTTGTGCCGGGGCCATCGCCGAGGCTTATGCCGAGATGGGTGGTCGCATCCTTATCGAAGGCAAGCCATATGCGAGCATTTATCGTCGCGTGCTGGCTGACTTCACAGTGACGCCCTCACGTCTGATCGGCATCGGCGATGCGTTACGCACGGATGTGGCGGGTGCCGCGGGGATCGGCGCTAAATCACTGCTGATCGGCGGGGGTATCCATCATGCCGTGCTGCTGAAGGACGGCAGGGTTGATGCGCTGGCATTGAAAGACCTGGCGCAGGGCGGGGCGAGTCCCGATTATGCCCTGCCCTATCTCTGCTGGTAAATTCTCGGTCGCTGCCGACTGGTTCTTATTCGGCTATCTTCTTCACGGCCGGGAAGCGTGAGCGCATCTCCAGCTCGAAGATTGGTACGGTGTTGCGAATGTATTGCGCCCTGGCATCGACGATCGGCTGGTAATCCCACGCGACGTTCTGCGCGCGCAGGATGCCATTGAGATAGCGCCGGCGGCGTTGGCTTGCTACCACCTGTTGGCGAATACCCTCCATATCCCAGTTCTGTGCAATCTCGGCTCGCAAGGCGTCAACCTGTGCTGCGTAAACTGGATCACTGGCGAGGTTCTTAACCTCCAGCGGGTCCGCTTCAAGATCGTAGAGCTGAGCTGGATCGGACTGGAAATGCACAAACTTCATCTTGCCGCGCCGGATCATGACGCCCGGCGCCTTAGCACCCTCACCCGTGTATTCGCCGATCACTTCATCATGGCCCGCAGCCCCGGTCATGTGCGGAACCAATGAACGACCTTCAGTGACGACTTCCTCCTGCAAGGGTGCACCATGGGTGGCGAGATCCAACAAGGTGGGCAAGATATCGATCTGCGAGACAGCTTGCCTGATGCGGCCGACCTTGACGCCGGGGCCGTTGATGATCATCGGAATGCGTGCTGAGTTCTCGAACCAGTTCATCTTGAACCACAGGCCCCGTTCACCCAGCATGTCGCCGTGATCGCCGGTGACGATGGTGTAAGTGTTATCGGCAAAGCCACTTTCTTTAAGGGCCTGCATTATGTCGGCGAAGCGTTCGTCGATGTAGGAGACCGTGCCGTAATAAGCATGACGGGCATGACGTATAGCCTCTTCGCTCGGTGCTGGATCGAGCATGCCGATGCCGTTGGAGATACGCTGCTCATGAGGGCCTAGCGGCACCGAGCCGGCCTTGAGCTTCGGCATGTCGATATCGTCATGCCGATAGAGGTCCCAGTGTTCCTTGCGCGTGAGATAGGGATCATGCGGACTGATCAGCGATACGACCAAACAGAAAGGCTGATCATCTGCTTTGCGCGCGAGATCGAAAAGATGGCGTTTGGCGAGAAACACAACTTCATCATCGAAATCGAGATAAGCCGAGCGCGTGCAGATGCCGGCATCGTGCACGACATCCATGTTATGGAACCAGTCGAGCTTCATTTCCGGCTGATCCCAATTGGGGACCCAAGCAAAATCTGACGGATAAACGTCAGTGGTCAGGCGCCGATGAAAACCATGAAGTTGGTCCGGCCCACAGAAATGCATCTTGCCGGACAAAGTCGTGTCGTAACCCAAGGCCGAGAGATGATGAGCGAAGGTTGGGATCTCGGCCATGAATTCAGCGGCATTGTCCCAAGCCCCGATCTTGGTCGGCAGGCGGCCAGACATAAAGGAATAACGGGCCGGCGCGCAAAGTGGATAGTTGCAATAGGCGGCATCGAAAACGGCTGATTTGTCAGCGAAGGCCTGCATGACGGGCATTTTCACCAGCTTGTGCCCGTAGCTCGGCATGAATTGTGGCGCCAGCTGATCCAACATGAAGATGATGAAATTGGGCTTGCGCTGTGCCATCTGAGCTCTCCGTTTTTGCCTGGCTTCTATTGCCTGGGTATTAAGCCAAGTGTTCATCTTAAGGCTGATGCACATAAACCAGAAGTAGCGGGGTCATGATTCGGCAATCAGTGGATCCCCGGGTTCCCACCGACGCATGTCGGCATTCGCCGACAGACTTGGAATGTCGGCCTCCGCCGACCATGACGGGGATTACGAGAGAACGAGCCCGAAGGGGCCTAACGGTCACGGCTTAAAACCAGCCGCGCTCAGATACCCAGGATAAATTTGTGCGCTCGCATGATGTCGAAATAGTCCTGTGCCGAGATTTGGACCGTGCGATCGCCGATATGCTTGGCCCCGGGATACCAGGACGCGCGATAGGCGTCGGTCGGATTGTTGAAGACGACGTCGAGTACGGTCATGCTAGGCACTTGTGGCAGCAACTTCCCGCGATCGAGTTTCAGCGCCTTGGTAACACCTGCCTTGATGCGCGACCGGGCAGCGCCTGGCGCGAGTGAGATCGTCGAACGGCCGAGTCCTTCGAGCACCGGCACCGTTATCATGCCGGGATTGAGCCTTTCGGCATCGGTACAGATGCCAGCATCGCCCGAAATGAAAACCGAGGGCACCTTGTAATAAGCGGCAGCGATCGAATAGACGTGAAATTCTGAGGCCGGCACTCCATTAAGGCGCAGCTCGGCGATCCGTAGGTTGGTGGTATGCGCCAGCGGGTTACCTTCGGCGCCGGCGCGGCTGTGATAGCCGGTGAATACCACTGCATCGAAGCCGCCATCGATACCCTGTATCATGCTCAGGGGGTGACCGCTCCAGCCGCGAATGATCTTCACACAATCGGGCAGCGTCTCGGTGATGATGTTGCGCCCGGAATCATGCGCGTCCTTGAGGAGGATTTCCGTGGCGCCAGCATCGATGGCTCCATCAATTGCGGCTAATACCTCGCCCGTCATCAGCTGTCGGAACTCAGGATAAGTCGGGTGTTTCTTCTCGGCTTCATCCCAATGGGTGATGCCGGCTGTACCTTCGATATCGCTGCTGATGAAAACCTTCATACTGGGAACCCTTGTGGCGATCCTCGGGAATGAGAAATAGCTGATGCAGCCTCGATTGATGCCAGTTCAAAGGCGGAATTGCAATTGGCGACCTGGTGGCACGCACTGGCGACGCCTAATCTTGTGCGTGACGCCGCTCTTCCTTACGCCTGGCGACGAAAGCATCCAGCGCCTCCTTGATAGCAGGGTCGAGCGATGGGGCGACATAGTCATTAAGTGCCTGTTGCCAGATCGCCGTGGCACGGGTGGTCGCATCCTTGGCGCCGTCGGCGGCCCAGTTGGGATAGGCGCGCCAATCGGCGACGAGCGGCTGGTGAAAGGCGGTCTGATAGCGCGCCAGCGTGTGCTGCGCGCCGAAGAAATGGCCGCCTGGTAGAACCTCACGCTGCGCATCGAGACCAAGCTCGGCATCGGAAACATCGAAGGCCTGCACGACACCCGCCATCAGGTGCAGCATCTCGACATTGAGCACGATCTTTTCGAACGATGCAGTGAAGCCACCTTCCATCCAGCCGGCGCCATGATAGACCAGATTGGCGCCGCCAAGGACCGAGGACCACAGCGACATATCCGATTCATAGGCCGCTTGCGCATCGACCGTATTGCTGGCGCTGGCATTGCTGGCACGGTAAGGCAGATTGTAGCGACGCGCCAACTGCCCACCGATCAGAGTAGCGCGCGCATTTTCCGCCGTGCCGAAAGCCGGTGCGCCGGATCTGAGATCGACATTGGAGGTGAAGGCGCCATAGACGACCGGCGCGCCTGGTCGCGTTAATTGTGTAAGGACGATGCCCGCCAAAGCTTCCGCATTCTGCTGCGCAAGTGCTGCGACAAGGCTCACCGGCGCCATCGCACCCATCAGCGT
>CAYOYT010000035.1:0-9229 GCA_964408245.1 uncultured Dongia sp.
CGACGCTCGCCGCGTTCGACGCCACACCTGGTGTTGCCACACCCATGCCGAATGCTTATCAAGCGATGTATAGCGGGAACAGCCACACCAATCGCGTCAATGCCGGGGTTGTCGCTCAGGCCATGGCGGCGTTCGCACCTCTCTTGCCGGAAATGGTGCGACCTAGCGGCGCGGCACCAGCGCCGCAGCCGGGCGCGCCATCGCAAGATTATCCTTTAGGCGTCGCGCGGGCACAAATTTTTGGTACATATATCGTGGCACAGACTAAGGACGGCGTGGTCATTGTCGACCAGCATGCCGCACATGAGCGCCTGGTGCTGGAGCGCATGAAAGCCTCGCTCGCTGATGGTTGTGTTAAGCGGCAAGCTCTGCTTATTCCAGAGATCGTCGAATTACCGGTAAAACTAGTCAGCGCTATTCTAGGTCGTAGCCCAGAACTGGAAGAGCTTGGTCTCGCCATTGAACCTTTCGGCCATGGCGCTATTGCAGTGCGCGAGGTGCCGGCATTGCTCGGGCAAAGTGATGTCAAAGGCCTGGTGCGCGATCTGGCGGAGGAAATCTTCGAATTAGGCGCTGCTTTCAGCCTCAAAGAAAGGCTCGAGGATATCTGCGGCACCATGGCCTGCCACGGCTCGGTTCGAGCCGGGCGCCAATTGCTACCGGCGGAAATGGATGCCTTGCTCCGGCAGATGGAGGCGACGCCCCATTCTGGTCAATGCAATCATGGGCGTCCTACTTATGTGGAACTGAAGCTCAGCGACATCGAGCGCCTGTTCGGCCGGCGTTGACGCGTTGGGCATGAGGGGAGATGCCTAGCCTCGCTTGCGCAAAAATACGATGCGCGCCTTGCCATAGCGCCGTTCGTCGACGGGCGTGAAGCCGACGGGCAGTGCAAAACTGTCGCGGTCCGCCATTTCCGCCACGATCAGCGCATTGTCGGCGATCCAGCCGCGGTCGTCGAGTGCAGTGAGCGCAGGTGCTATCAGCTCCTGACCGTAGGGCGGATCAATAAAGATTAGATCCGCCGGGGTGAAGCGCTGATATCGATGTACTTCCGGCGGATTCACTGCGTCGCCGAGAATAATGATTGACCGTTCGCTCTCGTGGCAAGCGGCGGTGTTGCGCTTAATGCACTCGGCGGCGTTGCGATCTTTCTCAAAAGCTGCAAGCGATTGCGCCCCGCGCGACAGGGCTTCCAAACCGAGGGCGCCGGATCCCGCGAAGACGTCGAGCGCCTTCGCCCCTTCCACCGCGTCGTGCCCATGGACAAGAATGTTGAAGATCGCTTGACGCGCACGGTCCGATGTAGGGCGAACATCCTGCCCCTCGGGCACGGCGAGCTTGGCCCCGCGATGGTTACCGGAAGCGACGCGCATGACCCGATGCCGGCTTGCCGCCGGGCTTATCTCGTCTTTTGTTAGAGTCGCGTTCGTCATTTCGTTCACGCGGCTTGGTAATACTGCGCGTTTCCGCATGGCTGCGCGTCTGTGCATTATCGCGTGATTGCGGCTCATATCTGGCTGTAGTTTTCGCCTTATGACGCCGTTCTTTGCCGCCTTCTTCCGCATCGCCGCGCTGATGCTTGAAGCCATGATGGCTACCTGGCTGCGTCTTCTTAGACTTATTCTTCGCCCAGCCCGCTTTGAAGCCTGATTTCTGCGGGTGGTCGCCGGACTCCGCGCGCGGTTTCTGCTCGCGGCGTTCCTTGGGCTTGAATTCGGCACGCTGACGCTGCGGTCGTTCATCTTGCGCAGTATCATTCTGACTCGGTCGTTCGGACCAACGTGGTAGGTCGGCGCGCTGCAGACGGTGCGGGCGAAGTGTTTCTTCTTCTAGGTGCTGAGGACGCGGTGCGCGCTGCTCCGATCTCTCGACCCGTTTGGGGCGTTTCTCGTGTTTAGCCTGGCGTGGGTCGTCTCGCAGTTTCTCGCGTGTCTTCTTGTCGGGACCGCGATTGAACACCGGTCGCGACGGCGCTTCTTCCGAGTCAGCCACTTTATCAGCTTGCCAATCATTGCCGAAGCGCAGTTGGTTCTGCAGCAGCTTGCCTTTTACTTCCGCGACCTGGCCCGGTTCCATCTCGCCCAATTGGAAGGGTCCATAGGCGACACGGATCAGGCGGCTGACCGGCCAACCGAAATGCTGACAAATACGGCGGATTTCACGATTCTTACCTTCGGTAAGTCCCATCGTGAGCCAGGCATTTGCACCCTGCTGACGCTCGAATGCGGCGTCGATAGCGCCATATCTCACGCCGTCGATCTCAATCCCGTTCTTCAGGCCATCGAGTAGCTTCGGATCAAAGCGGCCGTTCACGCGGACGCGGTAACGGCGGATCCAGGCTGTCGCCGGCAATTCCAGCTTGCGCGCGAGCTCGCCGTCATTGGTGAGAAGCAGGAGCCCTTCTGAGTTGAGATCGAGGCGACCTATTGAAATGACGCGCGGCATGTCCGCCGGTAAGTTATCGAAAACCGTCGCCCGGCCTTCCGGATCGTAGGCCGTCGTCATTAGTCCCTTGGGCTTATAATAAAGCCAGACACGAGTTAGCTGCTTTTCCGGCAGCGGTTTGCCGTCGACTAGAATCACATCTTTATTGCCCACATTGATGGCGGCGCTGGTCAGCAGCGTGCCATTAACGCTGACACGGCCATTTTCGATCCAGGCCTCGGCATCGCGGCGCGAGCAGAGGCCGGCCCGTGCCATCACTTTGGCGATGCGCTCGCCGGCTGGTGCTGATTTTGTGATTTTATCCATGACGATCACACTGCCTTGGCGGCGTCAACGAAGGCCGAAAGAATCTTAACATCGCCAGCGGTGACGTTAAGTTCTGGGTGCCATTGCACGCCAAGGCAGAATTTATATCGTGGATCCTCGATACCCTCGATGACGCCGTCGGCGGCCACGGCATTGATGATAACGCCGGCACCGACCGACTTCACGGCCTGGTGATGCGCGGAATTAACCGGCAATTCAGTTCCTCCCACGATCCGTTGCAGCAGCGAACCATCCGTGAGTTTTACCTTATGCCCCGCTTCGGTGCGTGGGTTTGGCTGCTCATGCAGGAGTGAATCCGTTACCTCGTCCTCGATATGCTGGATGAGCGTACCACCTAGGATGACATTGATCAGCTGTTCTCCGCCACAGATGCCAAGTACGGGCTTGTTGCGCTTCAGCATAGCCTTGACCATGCCGAGCTCGAAAAAAGTGCGTCCTTCTTTGGTGGTGACAGTCGCGTGCTTGGTATTGTCGCCATAAAGCGACGGATTAACATCGAACCCGCCGCCGGTGACGATCAAGCCAGCGATGGTGTCGGCATAGGCCTCGATCATTGCCGCTTCGTGCGGCAGGCATAGCGGCAGGCCGCCGGCGGTTGAGACGGCTTGGGTATAAGTAGCACGAAGGGAATAATGCGGGGACTTGGCAAGGCCGCGGGGGGTATCGACGTCGAGTGTGAGGCCGATCAAGGGATTGGTCATGGCAACATTGGCTCCGGATCATGGATGCGGCGCCTCGCGGCGCGGCGGAATGGACCAAGCTATTTCACAGACGCTGGGCGGAAACAAGGCACCTTGCCCGCATAGCCGCCCCGCTTGACCTAGGGGTTATGCCCGGGGAGACTGGGGTAATGACCGAAATTCACCCCCATCCCCCTGTCAATTTCATGGATCTTGCTTTCCGTAAGGCGGAAGCTGCCTATAAAAGGGGCGAGGTACCGATCGGTGCAGTTCTGGTAGATCCGATAAGTGGTGAGGTACTCGCCGCCGATCACAATCGGGTCGAGGAGCTTCATGATCCGACGGCTCATGCCGAGATATTGGTCATCCGCGCCGTCGCCACCAGCCGCCGGGAAAAACGCCTGCCGTTTGCCGATCTCTACGTAACACTAGAACCTTGTCCGATGTGTGCGACGGCGATCTCGTTCGCGCGACTGCGCCGTGTCATCTATGGCGCGCCCGATCTTAAGGGTGGCGGCATTGATAGCGGGCCTAAGCTTTACACGCTACCTACTTGCCATCACCGCCCCCAGGTCATCGGCGGCAGTGGCGAAGGGCGCAGCGCCGAACTACTGCGAAGCTTCTTTCGGGCGCGTAGGTAGTTCGCGCTCAACCGTCAGTCAAAGGGCAGCGAGTCCTTGATGCGGTAATAGAGGATCGAGGGTGCCAGGAACCACGGATTGCCGTCGTAAAGCGGGCGCGTCTGGAAGGGTGCATTGTCGAGCGGGCTCTTACCCTCGGCTTTGCCAAGCACCTGTTGGCCGATCTTCATACCGAAATAGGTCGCCAACGAAACGCCGGAACCGCAATAGCCCATAGCATACCAAAGTCCATCATGCCTGCCGATATGTGGCAGCGTGTCGAACGTGTAGGCCACATAGCCCATCCAGCTATGGGTCACCTTCATGATCTTCGTTTCCGGAAAGATCAGCGACATCCAGTAATGGAGGCGCGGTGCACTGACCTTCGGATCGTTTTCCCTGTAAGCGACGCGGCCACCGAACAGAATGCGGCGGCGGTCCGGCGATAGACGGTAATAGAAAACCAGTTTGCGCGTGTCCGACACCATGCGGCTGTTCGGCAGCAAGCGATTGGTGACGGCGCGTGGCAATTCCTCGGTTGCGATGATATAGGAGCCGATCGGAATGATACGGCGGCGATGCCATGGCGTAAGCGGCCCAGTATACCCGTTGGTAGCGACGATGACATCGCGCGCCGAAACTCTGCCTAGAACCGTCGTTGCAGTGATGCCGTTGGAATCCTTCTCAAGACCCGTCACCGGACAATAGGCGACTACTTGTGCTCCCGCTTTTTCAGCGATGCGTAGGAGCTCGAGGTGATATTTACCAGGGTGAAGCGCTGCATGGGCCGGATAGACCGCGCCGCCATGATAGAAGGGGCTATCGATCTCTTTCGCCTGCTCGGCCTTTGGTACCATGAAGTAGTGGCTTGCCAGATCTTTCGGTTGAGCGGCGAGATCTCTCGCGAGTGCATCATATTGCTTCGGATTATGTGCAGCATGGAAACGGCCACTCACTTCCCAATCGCAATCCAGCTTTTCCGAGCCGATCAGATGTCCGATATAGTCGAGTGCGCTGATGCCCTCCCGACGGACACCATGGGCGATCTGTTCATTGTGTTTACCGGACAATTCGCCGAAGCTCGGCTTAATGCTGGTGGATACTTGGCCGCCATTGCGACTTGAACAACCGAAACCGGCGGCTTGCGCATCGAGTACCAAGGTCGAGCGACCGGCTCGTGCTGTTTCGCGTGCCGCCATTAAACCAGTATATCCGGAGCCGATGACGAGGACGTCGACCTTGCGAGGCAGACTGCTCGCGCGTCGCTCGGGTCGGGGTGCTGTTTCCCACCAATAGGATTCGTTCTTGTAGTCGGCAGCAAAAATGGAATCGACCATGTCGATAAAGCTCCGCCAAGCCAAAGACCCGCCGCGAATTGATAGACCGGATCCCAGGCCGTTGCTAGGTCGGGGAAATTGTGCGGTCCCGTGAAATCTGCAATGCTGGCGCAACATAATGATAAGAGCACGCTCAGGCCAAACCATGAAAGACCGCCGACCCAAACGCCTCGCGATCGAAGATCTCGACCAGATCGCTCTCGATTATCTTGCGCGCTTTGCGACAAGTCGCAAGCGGGTGGTGGACATGCTAACGCGCCGCATCCGGAGATCGGCTCATTTTCACGACGACGATCCGGCGCCGCTCCTTGCCGCCATTCCGAACATCATCGCCAAGCTCGAACGTAACCGCTTTCTGGATGATGCAGCTTTTGCCGGGATGAAGGCAGCAAGTCTCACGCGGCGCGGCACGTCCCAGCGACAAATCGGTGCCAAGCTCGCCCAACTCGGCATCGCGGCCGACACGCGCGGTCAAGCGATCGATGCGTTGTCGGAAGAATTTGGCAATGTCGACGAAGCGGCCGCGATCGCCTATGCTAAACGCCGTCGCCTCGGGCGTTATCGCGCCCGACATATTGCGGGCGATCAACGTCTCGAGCAGGCCAAGCGCGATCTAGCTGCGATGGCCCGAGCTGGTTTTGGATTCGCCCTCGCGAAGCGGGTGCTTTGCGCTAATGTCGACAGTGATGCGGAAGATTAACTTGTATAAGTTGTATATGGCCTTTCGGTTATACGCTGCTCATTAGCTAAATCTGACTTTACTATACCGTCTGGACGGTATAGTTTTGCCCAATATGTCCTGAACCGTCCAGTTCACTCGTAAAAATGATAAGTACCCGCGAACAGATCATCGACGCCGCTCTCAGCGTTGTGCGTACCCAAGGCGTTGCAGCGCTCACACTCGATGAAGCGGCGCGCATTGCTGGAATTAGCAAGGGCGGAGTGCTGTATCATTTCAAAAGCAAGGACGCGCTGATTCAAGGCATGGTAGCGCGACTTGCCGGGCAGTGCGAAAGCCTGCAGCAAAGGCATTATGACCAACTCGCGCCAGGGCCTAATCGCTGGGCGCGGGCGTTGGTTGAGACTTGTTTCGATCCATCAGGCCCCAGCACCGATCCGGCGGGTTGCGCGTTACTCGCCGCCGTCGCGACTAATCCAGGTCTCATGGAGCCGCTCGAAGGCACGATCGATACCGCCTTCCGGCGCCTCACCGCCGATTCCGAGGATCCCAGTATGGCACTGCTTGTGGCGCTTGCCATGGATGGACTATGGCTGCATCGGTTGGTGAACTCGCCGGTGATAGACGAAACCCGCCGTCTCGCCATTCGCGACAAGGCAATGGAATTGCTGGGCGAGGATGCCCCAATTGCACAACCGGCAAAGGCGGCCCGATGAATACCGACGACAGTGCACCGACGACGATAAGGCGCGAGGAGATTACGATGACTGTCCCTTCCCGGACCAAGATGATTCTGCGCAGCATCTTCAGCTGGAAGATGCTGTTTATGTTGATTGGCAGTGCGGTCATTTTCGGCGGTGTCTTCTTCAAGATTTTCGCAGGCTTCGCAACCATGCAGGAAGCCATGGCAAATATGCCTGTCCCGGTCGTCAACGTGACCGCTGAACCCGCCGCCGCGCAAGAATGGGGCGTTGAAGTATCGGCGATCGGCGTGCTCGAAGCTAATCGTGGCGTCGATGTAACGACCTCTGTTTCCGGCATCGTGCAGCATATCAGGTTCGAATCTGGCGAGACGGCCGCGCAAGGCCAGGTTCTGGTACAGCTCGATGCCGATGTGGAGCGCGCTAATATGGCAAGCGCCCAGGCATTGTTGAAGCTTGCAAAGGCCGATCTCGCGCGCGGCCAATCGCTGCGCTCGAGCGACAACATCTCAAAAGCCACGCTGGAACAGCGCCAGTCGCAATATGAGGTGGCCTCGGCCGAGGTCGCAGCTCTTTCCGCTCAAATTGAGAAGAAGGTTATCAATGCACCCTTCAACGGCGAACTCGGCATTCGTAAAATCAATGTGGGCCAGTATCTTGATCCTGGCAGTGCGATCGTCAATATCCAGGATCTTTCCAAGATGCTGGTGAATTTTAGTATTTCGCAGAAAGAATTGTCGGATCTAAAAGCGGGCCAAGTCGTGCGCATGTCGACCGATGCGTACCCGACTAAGACCTTCGATGGCACCATCACTGCCATCGAACCACTGGTTAATCAGCAGACCGGCATGGTCGAGGTGCAGGGCACGTTTAACAATGCCGAGGGGCTTTTGCGCCCCGGTATGTTCGCGAAGCTGGCTGTGTTGCTCCCGTCGCGTATGCAGATCGTGGTCGTTCCGCAAACGGCCATCAGCTACAGCCTCTATGGTGATTTCGTTTACATCGTGAAGGACAGCAAAACCGAGCAAGGCGAAGCGATCAAGACCGTCGAACGTCGCATCGTCAAGACCGGCGAGCGCCGTGACGGGAAGGTCATCGTCGATGAGAATCTGAAGGCTGGCGAGGTCGTCGTAACTTCGGGGCAGCTTAAGCTCGATACAGGAACCCGGGTGGCGCTCAGCAAAGAAGACACGCTGGCACTGCCTGACCAGGTACCGGTGGAGTAAAGCAAGACAGTCATGTTCGATATCTTCATCAAACGGCCGGTCCTAGCGACCGTCATCAGTCTTCTCATCTTGCTGCTGGGTCTGCAGGCGATCTTGTCGCTGCAGATCCGCCAGTATCCAGAGATGTTCAATACCACGATCTCGATAACGACGACCTTTCCAGGCGCCGATGCCGATCTGATGCAGGGCTTCATCACCGACCCGATTCAGAAGGCAGTGGCGACCGCCGACGGCATCGACTACCTGACGTCGCGTTCCTATGCGAGTACCAGCGTCGTCATCGTCAACGTGCGCCTCAACGAAAACCCCGATTCCGCCATGACGGCAGTGACAGCAAAGGTCAACCAGACGCGCTCATTGTTACCGCGCGGCATCAACGATCCTGTCATCGTTAAATCTACCGGTGACCAATTCGCCACCATGTATTTGGCGTTTTCCAGCGGCACTATGACTCCTGGTCAAATTACCGATTACGTGACGCGCGTCATCCAGCCGAAGCTGTCGACCGTGCCCGGCGTCGCCGATCCAGAGCTCTTCGGTGGCCAGAAATTCGCCATGCGCATCTGGCTCAATCCAGTCAAGATGGCGCAATTCGGCGTCTCCGCGACCGAGGTGCAGGCGGCGGTCGAGTCTAACAATTTTCTCGCGGCCGCTGGCAATGCGAAAGGCTATTTCGACGTTATTGGTACCACTGCTCGCACCGATCTTAGAAGTGAGCAAGAATTCCGCGATCTCGTCGTTCGCAATAGCGGTGCACAGTTCGTGCGCATGTCCGACATCGCAAATGTGCAATTGGGACCGGAAAGCTCGGATTCGTCCGTCTATGTGAATGGCGAGAAAGCGGTCTTCATCGGCATCAAGACGACACCGGATGCCAACCCACTCACTGTTGCGACGGATGTCCGCGAAATGCTTCCATCGCTTGAAGCCAATCTTCCGGCCGGTATGAAGATGCAGATCGCCTATGATTCGACGGTCTTTATCCGCGCTTCAATCGAGGAGGTGATGAAGACTATTGGCGAAGCGGCGCTTATCGTCATGGTTGTTATTTTCATGTTCATGGGGTCGATGCGCTCTGTTATCATCCCACTGGTAACGATGCCACTCTCGCTGATCGGCGTCTGTCTGTTCCTGTTGGTTCTTGGCTTCTCGATCAATCTGTTGACGCTGCTGGCCATGGTGTTAGCGATCGGTCTTGTTGTCGATGACGC
>CAYOYT010000035.1:9239-12082 GCA_964408245.1 uncultured Dongia sp.
ACATATCGACGAAGGACTCAGTCCGTTCCAAGCAGCGCTGGTGGGGACGCGCGAAATCGCCGTACCCGTCATCTCTATGACAGTGACGCTGGTTGCGGTCTATGCCCCGATCGCCTTCATGACTGGCCTGACCGGTGCGTTGTTCAAGGAATTTGCACTGACGCTCGCCGGTGCCGTCGTCGTCTCTGGTGTCGTGGCACTCACCTTGTCGCCGATGATGTGCTCGAAATTCCTCAAGCACGATGCTGACAAGCGCGGTCTTGCGCATCGTATCGACGTTACGTTCGATAAACTGCGATCCTTCTATTTGCGCCTGCTCAGTGCGAGCTTACGCGATCGCGCGGCCACTGTGGTTTTTGGCCTCATCGTGCTGATCGCGATGGGCGGGTTGGGCTTTATCACCATGATGTCCAAGGAACTGGCGCCCAGCGAAGATCAAGGTGCCGCGTTCATCATTTATAACGGCCCAACGAACGCTAATCTTGACTACATGGACCGCTATGGCGATGCCATGAAGCGGGGCGTGCAGAGCATTCCCGAACTCGACGGTTTCTTCACCGTCAACGGTACGGACGGTACCAATAATGGTTTCGGCGTCGCTGTGATGAAGACGTGGTCAGAGCGTGAGCGCGCCCAGGGACCGATCATCGGCGACCTTACCGCTTCTCTGTCGCAGATATCTGGTCTCAACACGGCCGTGATTGCCGTGCCTCCGATCCCGGGCGTTGACGGCATTCCAATTCAGCTCGTTATTAACACGACGGCAGATTACCGCACGCTTAACGACGTGGTTACGCGTTTCATGGACGCTCTCAAGGCACGCGGCATGCAGATCTTCTATTCCGATGTTGATTTGAAGTTCGAGAAGCCACAGACAATCGTGGAGATCGACCGCGACAAGGCGGCGGCCTATGGCGTTACCATGAGTGAAATTGCCCGGACGCTTGCGACTATGACCGGCGGCAATTTCGTTAATCTGATCAATCTTTATAACAAGAGTTATCAGGTGATTCCGCAGGTCGCCCGCGTCGATCGCCTGGATCCCTCGAAGCTTGGCGAATTCTATGTAAAGGCTTCGAACGGTGAGCCAATTCCGCTAGCGAGTTTGGTGAGCTTCCGTCAAGAAGTGCAGCCAATTTCCTTGAACCAGTTCAATCAGCAAAACGCTGCCATGATCTCGATGGTGGCAATGGGCACGCTGGGTGAATCGCTTGCCACGATGCAGGAGGTGGCGGCTGAGGTGCTTCCTGAGGGCTTTACCATTGATTATGCAGGCCAGTCTCGCCAGTACATTCAGGAAGGCAACGCGTTCTTTTTTACCATCGCCTTCGCCATTATCATTATCTATCTGGTTCTGGCAGCGCAGTTCGAAAGTTTACGTGATCCGTTGGTGATTATGATCTCCGTGCCGCTCTCGATCTGCGGCGCCCTAATTCCACTTGCGCTCGGCTTCTCCACTATGAACATCTATAGTCAGGTGGGTCTCGTGACGTTGGTGGGACTTATCACCAAGCACGGCATCCTCATCTGCGAAGTGGCTAAAGAACAGCAGGAGAAATTCGGTCTCTCCAAGCTCGAAGCCGTTGAGACGGCGGCAGGCCTGAGATTGCGGCCGGTGTTGATGACTACCGCCGCCATGGTGGCTGGTCTCATCCCGTTGATGTTCGCAAGTGGAGCGGGTGCGGCAAGCCGCATGTCGATCGCCATCGTCATCATTGCTGGCATGAGTATCGGTACGCTGTTCACGCTTTTTGTGCTGCCGGTCTTCTACACCTTTCTTGCTTCCAACCATGCCAAGAAGCCGGGCGCGAACAGCCAGCAGCCGATGTCCTCTGATGGATTATCCCATCCGGCGACCCTAGAAGGCTAAGGCTGAATTTACCAACCATGCGGCCGCGGCAATATTTCGCCGCGGCTGTTCTCGTTATCTCCCACCCCCCCCTGCATATGCAGGCGCGTTGAGAAAAACTTGTCTCCTAGGTGAGAAAGCCTTTATTGTCTACTAAATGAGTAGTGATTTATCCTGCTGAGACAACATAGAGCTTGAAAACAGAGGCAGGAGGGTCTCATGAGTAACCGGGTCATCGCCGACCTCATCAGAATCAAACCGCTTGGCCCAGTACTCGGAGCGCGCATCGAAGGTATCGATCTTGCCCGGCCGCTCGATGCCGCAAGCCGCGCCAGGCTTGGCGATGCCCTCGTCGCGCATAAGGTGCTGTTTTTCAAGAACCAGGTCATTACGCCGCAGCAGCAGCGCAATTTCGCCGCTGCCTTTGGCAAGCTGCACATTCACCCGATTTACCCGACGGTCGCGGACGTCCAGGAAATCATTGTCCTCGATACCGGCACACAAAATCTGCCGGACAATGACAATTGGCATACCGACGTCACCTTCATCGAGACACCGCCTTTAGGTGCTGTGCTCTACGCGAGGGAACTTCCGCCGACCGGCGGCGATACGCTTTGGGTCAATAACGAGGCGGCTTTCAACGCGTTATCGCCGGCCTTACGTGTCTTCCTCGAGCGTCTTTCGGCGACGCATGATTTTGCAAAGTCCTTCCCGCCAGAACGCTATGCGCGCAACCCTGCCGAGGAGAAGCAATGGCTCGCAGCAAAGGCCAAGAACAAGCCGGTGAAACACCCCGTCATCCGCACCCACCCGGTGAGCGGCGCTAAGGGACTCTTCGTCAACGAAGGCTTCACCACGCATATCAACGAGCTCTCGCTGTGTGAAAGCCGAGTGGTGCTTGATCTTCTATTCGCCCATATCTCTAGGCCTGATTTCCAGATACGCCATCGCTGGAAGGTGGGTGACATCGCCATGTGGGACAATCGCGCGACCC
>CAYOYT010000036.1:0-3852 GCA_964408245.1 uncultured Dongia sp.
AAGCGGTCTCGCCGCGACCTTCCCGCTGATGGTTTCCGCCATGCCCTTCGGCGTGATCTTCGGCACGCTTGCCACCAATGCAGGTCTTTCTCCGCTTGCGGTCATGAGCATGTCGTTGTTTGTCTTCTCCGGCTCGGCGCAATTTATCGCCATTTTGCTGCTCGGTACCGGCTCAGCGCTTGGTGTCATCTGGCTGGCGACCCTTATTCTCAACTTGCGACATCTTCTTTACGCCGCGACTCTGGTCGATCATGTACGGCACTTAAGCCAGACATGGCGCTTTGGCCTTGCCGCCATGTTGACCGATGAGACCTTCGCCATCATGGAGCGGCGCTATCGCGAGGAAGGTCGAGCACCCCACGCACATTGGTATTACCTCGCCTCGTGCCTGGGCATGTATCTTAATTGGCAGTTCTGGACTTACATCGGCATCGTGCTCGGCACCGAATTCCCCGAGGTCAAGAACTGGGGGCTGGAATTCGCGATGATCGTCACCTTCACTGGCATCGTCATGCCGGCCTTGCGTTCAACACCGTTCTGGCTCGCAGCGATTGTTGCCGGGACCGTGGCGACGCTTGGTAATTTTCTACCCTATAAACTGGGCCTCATGCTGGGCGCGCTGGTCGGGATTCTCGCCGGGCTCGGCTTGCAGGAATGGCAGCGACGGAAAGGGCGCGGCGAGCAGGTGGCGCAATGAGTACAATGGATATCATCCTGATGATCGCCGGCATGGCGCTCATCAACCTCGCCATCCGCTGGCCGGTTTATCTCTTGGCCGATCATGTACGCTTTGCACCTTTGGTCGAACGGGCATTGGCCTTTGTGCCGGTCGCCGTACTAACGGCGATCATCGTGCCAGCGACGCTCTATCCCAGCGGAGCTGAGATCCAGCTTACCTACATGAACCCCTATCTCGTCGGTGCTGTGGTGGCTGCGATCGTCAGCTGGAAATGGCAGAAGCTGATGCCGACGATCCTCATCGGCATGGCGGTATTTTTCGTCACTCGCTGGATAATGAGCGTTTAGGCGCGACGAGTTTATCGGTCCCGGATCATCGCGGCAAAGGTGGCTTCGGCAACGACCTGGCCATCAACCTTGGCGGTACCCATGAAACGCCAGACCGGACCGCGCGCGCGGTCTTTTTTCACGTCGAGATGCAGCTGATCACCCGGCGTCACGGGGCGACGGAACTTGCAATCGTCGATGCTCATGAAGAGCACGATCTTACCCTCGGCCTCGGAACCGAGTGCATGGACGGCGATGACGGCTGCCGTCTGCGCCATCGCTTCGACAATAAGCACGCCCGGCATCACCGGCGCACCAGGAAAATGACCGGGAAAGAACGGTTCGTTGACAGTGACGTTCTTAATACCTGTGGCGCTGTCACCCGAGACGACATTAATCACGCGGTCGATCAGCAGGAACGGATAACGATGCGGGATCATCCGCATGATCGAGGCAATATCGATAATTCCGCCCGAGGCTGCTTGGTCCGCCATCAAGAAAACCCTTTTCCCCGTATTCCCCAAGAATCGAGCGCGCCGTCCGCTGGACGGCGCGCAATCCGACCAATCTCGTGCCGCGTTACATTTTGACGGCAGGAAGAACCTTATTGAGCTGCGCCAGGGCGGTATCACTGACATCCCAAGCCTGGGCGCTCACGATGACGACGGATTTGTTAAGAACAAGAGTGAGGCGCTTCTGAACGGCGATATCGCCTATGACCTTCTGCAGTGTTTCGAAGATCTGCTTCTGAGCCTTGTTGTAGGCAGCCTCAAACGCCTTGGACTTCTGCTCGGCACCCTGGCGCCAGGCAGCCAGCTTCTGCTGAAAGGCCTGCTGCTTGGTCGCGAAATCCGGCGCAGTGCGTTGAGAATTGAGCTTATCGTTCTCAGCCCGCAGCTTCTTCTCTTCGGCAAGGAGTTCGGTCTGGTTTTGCTTGCGACGAGCCTCGGCCTGCTTCTTCAGCGACTGACCGGCACTCGATTTCTTCACCACGTCCTGAACATTCACTATGCCGATCGCCACTGGGATCGCAGCTGCTGGCACCGGCGCTGGCGCCGCTTCCTGAGCTATTGCCGACGGAGCCAGTGGCAGAACCATCAGCACCGCAGCGAGGGCCAGAGCGACCTTCGACATCATACGAAATTTGAACACGCGCGTGACTCCACAGAAATCTGTTAATGACTAGAACGAGGTACCCACACTGAAACGGAAAAACTCAGTATTATCGTATTCTTCCTTCATCAGCGGATAGGCAACGTCAACAGCAATCGGCCCAAACGGTGACACCCAGGTAAGACCAAGACCTGCCGAGACGCGTAAGCTGGCATCGTCATCAATGTCCACGTTGCTGCTCAGATCCGTTCCGGTCAACGTACCAAAATCGGTGAACGCACGGCCGCGAACGTTAAACTCCTCTGGCAGGCCGATTGGGAAGCTGGCCTGGAGGGTACCATCGAATATGAGCTGACCACCAAGTGAGTCATCAGTATCCGCATCGCGGGGGCCGACGCCCGAGGATTCAAAGCCACGCAGATTCTGACCACCCAACTGAAAGGCGTCGGTGACGCGCACACTGCCACCCAATGCGCCGATATAGCCAGCCTCGGCTGAGAAGCCAATCGAGACGTCATCGTTCACTGGATAGAAGTAGCCACCACGCACCAGGGTTTGCAAGTTGAATTCCTGACCCGTGAAATCCGGATGGACTGAGATGATGTCGTTAGACATGGCAAGGAAATAGCCATCCCGCGGATCGTTCGGATTATCACGTCGATCGTAGATGATGTCGGAACTCAGTGTGTTCCGGAGCGTCCAACCCTTCTCATCCTTGATGGCCTGCGACAAACCGTCACCGACATCAGCGATCTTATCGCCGCTGACACGGAAGCCTAGGGTCTGACGGGTGAACTCAGTTAATTCATAGCCCATGCGTAGCCCGAAGCCGGTCTGCGACAGATCGTAATTGTCGCCGCGCACATCGTTGAAACGGCGGTGGAACAGATCGAAGCCTGCCGACATATCCTTGTCGAGGAAGTATGGGTCGGTGAAGCTGAGATCAAGCTGTGAGCGCTTACCCGACAGCGTGAAATTAACGCGAAGATCCTGACCTTTACCAAGCAGGTTGCGTTCGCGGATGCCGACGTTACCCAATGGACCATCGGCGGTCGAGAAGCCCGCACCGAATGTGAATTCGCCGGTCGATTGCTCGGCAACCTTCACCTTGATCACGGTCTTGTCCGGGGCGCTGCCGGGGACAGACTGGATATCGACTGCTTCAAAGAAACCAAGATTGCGCAGGCGCTGTTCGGTTCGCTTCATCTTGGCCGTTGAGAAAGCGTCACCTTCCGCGAGACGGAACTCACGACGAATGACCTTGTCCTGCGTTCTGAGGTTGCCGGTTATCTCAATGCGCTCGACATAAACCTTGGGGCCTTCCTGAACATCATAGGTGATATCCAGGACATGATTCTTGGCGTCGCGCTTGGTACGTGGACGCACATCCACGAACGCATAGCCCAGCGAGCCGACACGGTCAGAAATCGCCTGCACCGTCTTATTGACGAGTGTTGCATTATACCAATCGCCCTCACCGGTCAGGACTTCGCCGCGCAGCGATTCTGGATCAAGATCCTTAAGTGCCGATTTGATGTCGATCTTGCCAAGCTTGTAGCGCTCACCTTCATCGACCGTGAAGGTGATGAAGAAGGCTTCCTGGTCCGGCGATAATTCCGCGACCGCCGAAACAACCCGGAAATCGGCATAGCCTTCCTCGAGATAGAATTTGCGCAGACCTTCCTTGTCGACCGTCAGGCGGTCCGGGTCATAGGTGTCGCTGGTGCTGAGAAT
>CAYOYT010000036.1:3862-11703 GCA_964408245.1 uncultured Dongia sp.
AGGGGTCGTGGTTGGTGAGGAAACGGTAGAAGACACGTTCCTTGGTAAGGATGACGTCGCGCAGATCGTCGTCATCGAAAACCTTGTTACCGACAAAGTCGATACGCTCGATATCGGTCGTGTCACCTTCGTTGATTTCGAACACCAGATCGACGCGATTCTGATCGAGCTTAATCACCTTGGGATCGACCGTAGCAGCAAAGCGGCCATTGCGACGATAGAGATCGAGCAGGCGTTTCACATCCGACTGAACGCGTTGCTGCGTATAGACAACGCGCGGGCGCACCTGGATCTCAGTCTGCAACTGGTCATCATCAAGTCTGTCGTTACCTTCAAAAGCAATCCGGTTGATGATCGGGTTTTCTGTCACCTGAACAATGAGCGATGCACTTTCGCGGCGGAAGTTGACGTCGGCAAACAGGCCGGTCGCAAACAAATTCTTCAGCGCCCGATCGATCGACTTAGCATCGAACGGATCGCCTGGGTTGATCGCCATATAGCTGCGGACTGTGTCCGGCTCGATACGCTGGCTGCCTTCTATGCGGATTTCTTGAATTGGATCCCCGGCACTGATCGACTGCGCCAGCGCGATGGCCGGCAGAGCGCCGAACTCAGCGCCGAGCAACACAGCAACCATAAAGGCATGCAGAAGCCCGCTTGACGCCTTGGATGTCCTGGCCTTCCGGGGAGAGGCGCGCAGCAATCTACGCAAAAAAGCCATCTTACGCATCATCCGATTCAAGTAAACAACCAATGAAAATAATCGACGACTTTCAAATAGACTAAGTCATTCCAAGTGGCAAATAACATGAGGCTAAGTACCATGGCGAGGCCGATTTTTAGGCCCCATTCCTGAGCCCCCTCAGTTAACGGCCGCCCCCGCACCGCCTCTACCGCATAATAGGCAAGATGTCCTCCATCCAGCATAGGGACGGGGAAAAGATTAATGAGGCCAAGATTGAGCGACAGTAACACAGCAAAAATCGTCAACTCATATAGGCCGATCTCCGCAACCGCCCCTGACACCGTCGCAATCCGCAGCACGCCGCCGATCTCACTCGCCGGACGAACGCCCGATATCATCTGCCAAAGCCCACGCAGCATGTCGATGGTCTTGGTGTAGGTGTAGGTGACAGCTTCATGGGCGGCATCGACGGGGCCTAGCTTGACCATCGGTCCGCCACTTTTGCTGACCACGCCCAGGCGTGCCGAACGAACATCGTGGCCCATGATGTCCTTCTGCACGATAATCTTGGGTGTTGCCGTTATCGTCTGCTCGGCCCCGTTGCGCTCAATATTAACCTGCAGCGGCTGATCGAGGTTGATCTGGATAAAATCCGCCACCTCCTCGAAGGTGGAGATACGCCGACCATTCAACGCTAGGATCTTATCTCCCGGCAGCAAGCCGGCTTCCTGTGCAGCCGAACCATCGCTGACCTCGTCAATCACTGGCGAAATGAACTGCTTGCCGAACCCCCAATAGAGAGCCGTCAGCACTACGATGGCGAAGATGAAATTGGCGGCTGGACCCGCGGCGACGATGGCTGCGCGGCGACCGACACTCTTGTGCATGAAGGAGACAGCCTTCTCGTCGGAAGACATGGCGACCGCCTTCTCGCCACCTTCCAATTCGTTGGGTGCTTGACCGAACATGCGCACAAAGCCGCCCAAGGGCAGCAGGCTGAACTTCCAGCGCGTCCCATACCGATCAGTGAAACCGAAGAGCTCTCGACCAAAACCGATGGAGAAGACCTCCACACGTACACCGCACCAGCGCGCGACCAGAAAGTGGCCGAGCTCATGGACGAAGACTAAAGGCGTCAAAAGGACAAGGAACCAAAAGACGTTGCGCGAGATTTCCGCGACGATGTCCATGCCAACTTAGCTCCCTATTGCCGTCACTCGTTATGCGACAGCTTCCTGACCTATGCCTGTCAGAAAGCCCATCTGTTACGTCACCAGCTCAGCCTTATTCGGGCTTAGTCATTCTTGCGCCGGGCCGCGACCTCGGTCCGAGCCATGTCTCTGGCCTCGCCATCAGTCGCCAACACGTCGTCAATGCTGTCGAGGCGACCCGCCGGCAGCTGCTCTAAGACTGACTCGACCACGGCCGCGATATCAGTAAAGCGGATCTCTTCACCGAGGAAAGCTGCCACTGCGATCTCGTTGGCAGCATTGAGGATGGTCGGTGCCCGGCCATCCGCCTTTAATGCTTCTCGTGCCAAACGGAGCGCTGGAAATCTTTCAGAATCAGTGGCTTCGAAAGTGAACTGCGCAATCTTCGCGAAGTCGAGCTTAGCTGATGGGGCGTCGATCCGGTGCGGCCAACCCAGTGCATAGGCAATAGGCGTGCGCATATCGGGTGTGCCCAGCTGCGCCAGCACGGAGCCGTCGCGATAGGCCACCATGGAATGGATGACCGATTGCGGGTGGACCAAGATCTCGATCTGCTCCTCCGGCAATCCGAACAGATGATGGGCTTCGATCAGCTCGAGACCCTTATTCATCATCGAGGCGGAATCGACCGAAATCTTTGCGCCCATCGACCAATTGGGGTGAGCGACCGCCTGGGCGGGCGTCATCTGGGTCATTTCAGCATAGGTCTTGGTACGAAATGGGCCGCCTGAAGCTGTGAGGATGATCTTCTCGATCGCCGAAATCTTATCGAAATCGAATACCTGGAAGATAGCCGAATGCTCGGAATCGACCGGCAGCATGGTGGCCTTGTACTTGGCCACCTCCTTCATCATGAGCGATCCAGCGCAGACCAAGGTCTCTTTATTGGCAAGGCCAATAAGGGCACCGCGGCGAACCGCGGCCAAGGTAGGTTCGAGACCGGCGGCGCCGACAATCGAGGCCATGACCCATTCGGCCGGACGCTCCGCCGCTTCGATGACCGCTGCGCGGCCGGCGGCCACGTCGATGCCAGTGCCGGCGAGACCCGCCTTGAGCTTGTCATAGTTCTCAGGCTTGCCGGTGACGGCAAGGCGCGGTTTCAGGCGCAAGGATTGCTCGATCAGGAGATCGACATTGCCATAGGCCGTCAATGCCTCGACGCGATAAGCGCCGGGATTGCGGTCAATCATGTCGATTGTGTTGCAGCCGACTGAGCCGGTAGAGCCGAGAACTGTGACGCTACGGGGCGACGACGCCCCAGGAGCCCTGAGCTCCGTTACCGTTCCAGTCATAGCCATGAGAGCACACTACCTTCACCAAAATAGTCCAATGCTGCGACGGTAACCGATACCGCCAGCAACCCATCCACCCGGTCCAGAACACCCCCATGACCCGGGATTATATGGCTGCTGTCCTTCATTCCAAAGCGCCGTTTGAAGGCCGATTCAGCCAGATCGCCGATCTGCTCTATCACAGCCAATCCGCCGCTCAAAATCATTAATTTCCAAATAGTTGGAAGATTTAGCATAAGCCCGGCAATAAGCCCGACAACGGCCGCCGCTAAAACTCCGCCCAAAAGCCCTGCCCAAGTTTTATTGGGCGAGATGCGTGGCGCCAATTTAGGCCCACCGATAGAGCGGCCGGCGGCGTAAGCCCCAGTGTCAGTGGCAATTACCAGAGCTAGAATCCATACTAAAAGCTCAATCCCCTGCCCCGTCACTGGATCGTCCCGAACCCAGAGGATAGCCATGGCAGGGACCGCGACATAAAGGATGCCAAGACCGAACCAAAGTGCGCGTCGGCGATGCTGAGGCCAGGTGATCAGAATGGCAGCTAGCGTGCCGATGATGATGAGCAGCCAGCTCGGAATACCCAAGGAAAAGTATTCAGGAAAACGATCGAGCAATAGAACCGCGAGAACGATGACGATCGAGAGCAGACCGGCCAACGCCCAATTGCTGGCGCCCAGCCGCGCTGCGGGGCTAGGGTCTTGCGGGTTGCGCCGCCTTCCGGCGATGCGGGCCCATTCCCAGGCCATGATGACAGCAAACAAGATGACAAAGGCATCAAACCAGGGATGTCCAAAATACGTGGCGACGACGACAACTGGGATGAGCACCAGTGCCGAAGCAATACGCACGGTAAGATTGCTGGACTTGCTACTCGGAAGCGCCATAACGCCGGTCCCGGCTACAGAATTCCGCGATAGCGGCCTTCATGTCTTCCTGGCCAAAATCCGGCCAATGCTTATCGAGGAAAACGAACTCAGCATAAGCGCATTGCCACAGCAGGAAGTTGCTGATGCGCTTCTCGCCGCTGGTGCGGATGAGGAGATCGGGGTCCGGCATATCGGCGGTGAAGAGGAAGCGCTCGAACTGAGTCTCGTCGACCTCGTCTGGTTTTAGCTCACCGCGCTGCACGGCTTCGGCAAGGCGCCGCGCCGCCAGGACGATCTCGTCTCGCGATCCGTAGGAGAGGGCAATGGTAAGCGTGAGCTTCCTATTGGCGGCGGTTCTCATCTCCGCTGCTTCGATCAGATTGACCACATCGGCGCCAAGGCGCGAGCGGTCACCGATCACCTGCACGCGCACGCCGTTCTGGTGCAACTCCTCGATCTCGCGGCGCAGATAGAGCTTGAGGAGGCCCATGAGATCGTCAATCTCGGCCGTCGGGCGCTTCCAATTCTCGGATGAGAAACCGAACAGCGTCAGGAATTCGACCCCGCACGCAACCGCCCCCTTGACCGCTTGGCGAACCGCCTCGGCCCCGCTGTTATGGCCGACCGTGCGCGGCAGTCCCCGCGCCCGCGCCCAGCGGCCATTGCCGTCCATGATGATAGCGAGATGGCGCGGCGGCCGCGCTGATCCTCCCAATGCCTGGCTCTTCTGCGCAGGCGCTGTGAGATTCTCGGTGATGAGGCGCGGCTGATTCACCATCACACCTGCAGAATTTCCTTTTCCTTGGTCGCCAGAGTCTCATCGACTTTCTTCACATGCTCGTCGGTAAGTTTCTGCATGAGGTCAGCGAGCTTTTTATGTTCGTCCTCGGTGATCTTGTGGTCTTTTTCCTGTTTCTTCAGGAAGTCCATGCCGTCACGACGGACGTTACGAACCGCAACGCGTCCCTGCTCGGCATATTTATGCGCGATCTTTGTCAGTTCCTGGCGCCGCTCCTGCGAGAGTTCGGGCAGAGGCACGCGGACGGTCGTGCCGTCGCTTGCCGGATTAAGACCGAGGCCCGCGTCGCGAATGGCCTTTTCCACCGCTGAGACCATGCCCTTGTCCCAGACTTGGACCGTGATCATGCGCGGTTCTGGCACACTCACCGTACCGACCTGATTGAGCGGCATCGTGCTGCCATAGGCACTAACCTGAACCGGATCCAGCAGATTGACCGACGCACGGCCGGTCCGCAGGCCTGTGAATTCCTTGCGCAAGGCTTCCAGCGCACCATCCATACGGCGCTTGTAATCGTCGAGACGCGGATCGCTCATGGAAAACCCTCCTAACCTTCAGCTCGCATTTTTTTCTTGGCGATGGCCAATCACCGTGAAACGGCCGCGATCCTGCAACACCTCAGCCATCATGCCGGGCGTGTGGACCGAGAAAACAATAATCGGAATAGCATTGTCACGCGCCAGCGCGATTGCCGTCGCGTCCATGACTTTGAGATCGCGTGCCAACACATCTTGGTGAGAGAGCTGCTGATAGCGCTCGGCATCTTTGTGCAACTTGGGATCGGCACTGTAGACGCCGTCTACCTTGGTACCTTTCAAGAGCGCTTCACAGCCCATTTCGGACGCGCGCAAAGCAGCGGCTGTATCGGTGGTAAAATAAGGATTACCCGTGCCGGCGGCGAAGATCACCACACGGCCTTTCTCAAGATGGCGCACAGCGCGACGGCGAATATAGGGCTCGCACACTGTCTGCATCGGGATAGCGGAGAGCACACGGGTATCGACCCCGATCTGCTCGAGGGCGTTTTGCATGGCGAGCGCGTTCATGACGGTCGCCAGCATGCCCATATAGTCGGCCGAGGCTCGCTGCATGCCTTCGGAGGCGCCGGCAATACCACGGAAGATATTGCCGCCGCCGATAACAAGGCAGCATTCGACGCCGAGTTGGTGAACTGTTTTGACTTCCTGTGCGACCCGATTGACCGTCGCTGGCTCAAGGCCGTAATCGCGCTGGCCCATCAAGGCTTCGCCGGAGATTTTCAGCAGCACCCGCTTGTAGAGTAAGCCGGGCGGCGGTGCGGATGGGGCATGGGCGACACCCGGATCATCGTCATCAGCGACCGTCGTCGATATACCAGCCTTGGACATACGCAAATCTCCCTGCGTCATTTCTGTTCTTAGGCCGGTTCCGCGTGGAGTGCCGGGTGAGCCGCTCTCTAAACTGGGGCGGTTGGCGGATAATGGCCCAAATTTAGACGATTACCCACCGAACTATACCCCGATTCGGCGGCGCAGGAAGCGGCCACCGAAAATAGACCATTAGGCACGGAGCTGCGCCGCGACTTCAGACGCGAAGTCCTTTTCTTCCTTCTCGATGCCCTCGCCCAAGGCCATACGAGCAAAGCCCACCAACTTCACCGGCGCACCAACGTCCTTGGCAGCTTTTTCCACGATCTGCTTCACGCGGCTTTCGCCGTCGATGACGTAAACCTGCTCGAGGAGGACGACCTCCTCATAGAACTTACGGACGCGGCCTTCGACCATTTTGCCGATGATCTCTTCCGGCTTACCCGATGCACGGGCCTGCTCGGTGAGCACAGCGCGCTCTCGCTCGAGGCTCGCTGGATCGACTTCTGCAATGTTGAGCGCCTGCGGATTGGCAGCGGCCACATGCATGGCGATCTGCTTGCCCAGAGCCTGGAGCTTCGCGGCATCGCCCGTCGATTCGAGAGCTACGAGCACCCCGATCTTGCCCATGCCTGGCGCGGCGGCGTTGTGCACGTAGGAAGCAACCACGCCCTGCGGGACAGAAAGGCGCTTCGAGCGGCGCAGATTCATGTTTTCGCCGATGGTCGCCACCAGATTGGTGACCTTCTCAGCGATGGTGCCACCTTCCGGATGCTTGGCATTCTTCAGCGCCTCGACATCGTCATGGGCCAGTGCCAAGCGCGAGACCGCCGAGACAAGGCCCTGGAACTGGTCGTTCCGGGCGACGAAATCGGTTTCGGAGTTCACTTCGACGAGAGCGCCGACACTGCCTTCAGCGACAGCACCGACAAGACCTTCTGCCGCGACACGGCCAGCCTTCTTAGCGGCAGCGGCAAGGCCCTTCTTGCGCAGCCAGTCAATCGCTTCTTCAACATTGCCATTGGTTTCAGCCAGCGCCTTTTTACAATCCATCATGCCGGCGCCAGAGGCTTCACGCAGCTCCTTTACGAGCGCCGCAGTAATCTCGGCCATGTTTTTATCCTTCCGTCTTTATTCGGTCATGCGACTGAGTGTTCAGATGTGACAATGGGGTCCTGGGCAATCAAGCACGCCCTGGACCCCATTCGTCGCCAAAGGGGCTTTATTAAGCCGACGCGCTGTTCTCGGCGCCTTCTTTGACCGGCAGCTGTTCGGCCGGCAACTCTTCAGATTCGCCGATATCGGCACCCGACGAGATGGCTTCCTGCTGCAAGCCGTCCAGCACAGCGCCGGAGAAGAGATCGCAGTAGAGAGAGATGGCGCGGATAGCATCATCATTGCCCGGAACCGGGAAATTGATACCAGCCGGCGAAGAATTCGAGTCAAGGATGGCGACGATCGGAATGCCGAGCTTGTTCGCTTCGTTCACTGCGAGCGATTCCTTGTTGGTGTCGATGATAACAAGGATGTCAGGCTGACCGCCCATGTCCTTGATACCGCCCAGCGCGCGCTCGAGCTTGTCGCGGTCGCGGGTCATCATCAGCAATTCCTTCTTGGTGAGGCCGACGGTGTTGGTCGTCAG
>CAYOYT010000037.1:0-11695 GCA_964408245.1 uncultured Dongia sp.
CAACAGCTCTGATGGGGATCAAAGCGGTGGTGGCTGATGGGCATATCAACTTGGTGGAAACTCTGGCCGACCGAGTCGCGGAAGTCTGCCTCAGTGATCAGCGAGTGCTAAGCGCCAAGGTCCGCATCGACAAGCTGGACGTTTTCAAGGAAGCGTACAGCGTCGGCGTCGAAATCGAGCGGCATCGGACCGGCCGGTGACGCCCGCTAGCGATCCCCGATACGCTTTTGGGAAATCCTACGATCGATAGGTGTGTCTTTTTAATTTGGCCCAGAGGGAAATTGGGTAGATTCATTAAAAGTTAAGCCTTTCAGGGCTCTACCGACCGATTCCTGAGGCAAGTTGTTCACAATGGTGCGGGTGAGTCCGAACGGCCCATGAGAGTCAAGGCAGAATCCCATTCATGACAGAGATGTTGCAAGTTTATTCGTATAAATCTATTCAAAACAGAAGGTTAAAGAATTTGCCTACTTTTTATGCAGAAACGAGGAAAGCCTAATTATGATACCAGTCGGATAAAGCCTCAGGCAGTATCTACAGACTTATCCACAGAAATGGTGGATATCCCGCAAGTTATCTGATGCCGGCCGGGATGTCCGTTTTCGGTTATTCAAATCAGGGCCGATTCCGGAGCTCGATCCTGGTAATTTTGTTCTCGTACAATTTCCTTTTGCGACAAGCCGATGCGCATGATTGACGATCCAGAACATCCAGATCCGGCAGAAACTGATCTCGACGAACTCGAGAGTCCGGACGACATTGCTCAGCGGCCCACAGGGACGGGCCCGTTGGCCCACGGCGTGGCGGTTATCAAGGCCAAGGTCCGCACCCTTCCCAATGCGCCGGGCTGCTACCGCATGATCTCGACCGCTGGGGAAGTTCTCTATGTCGGCAAGGCCAAGGACCTTAAGAAGCGGGTTACGTCCTATACGTTGCCCAATCGGCAGGCAACTCGCATCCAGCGCATGATCGCCGAGACCGCAGCGATGGAGTTCATGACGACCCATACCGAGGTCGAAGCGCTTCTGCTGGAAGCCAATCTCATCAAGCGCTACCGGCCGCGCTTTAATGTGTTGCTGCGAGATGATAAGAGCTTTCCTTACATTCTGATTACGGCCGACCATCCTGCGCCGCAAATCGCGAAGCATCGCGGCGCCCGCAACCGACCCGGACAGTATTTCGGTCCTTTCGCCAGTGCTGGCGCGGTCAATCGCACCATTGTCGCCCTGCAGCGTGCCTTCTTATTACGGCCCTGTTCGGATTCGATCTTCGCCAGTCGGACACGACCCTGCCTGCAATACCAGATTAAGCGCTGCTCTGCGCCCTGCGTCGGCCGTATTGCTGAGACCGATTACGCCGCCTTGGTCGAAGAGACACGCGATTTCATGATAGGCAAAAGCGATAAAGTGAAGCAGCGGCTGGCGGCCGAGATGCAAAAATCCTCTGACACACTAGAATACGAGCAAGCGGCTCGCCTACGTGATCGACTGCAAGCCCTAGCACTGATCCAGAGCCGCCAAGACATCTATCTAGAAGGGGTCGAGGAAGCCGACATCATTGCCGCCTATCACGACGCCGGCCACACCTGTATTCAGATTTTCTTCTTCCGCAACCACGGCAATTACGGCAATCGCGCCTATTTTCCCGCTCATGATAAGGCAGCAGAGCCGGCTGAAATCCTGGCCGCTTTTATAGCTCAGTTTTACGAAAACAAGACGCCGCCTCGCCTTATTCTGGTTAACGAAATGCCCGCCGAGATTGAACTCCTAACCGAAGCCCTGACTTTACGCGCCGGCGCCAAGGTAGAGATTTCTGAACCAAAGCGCGGAGATAAGCGAAAACCTGTCGAGCATGCTCTGGCTAATGCGCGGGAGGCGCTTTCCCGCCGCATGGCTGAGAATGCGAGCCAGGGCAAGCTTATGGCTGGCATGGCCGAGATATTCGGGCTGGAAACCTCGCCCAAGCGCATCGAGGTCTACGACAACAGTCATATTTCGGGCACCAACGCCTATGGCTGCATGATCGTTGCTGGCCCTGAAGGCTTCATGAAGAACCAATACCGCAAATTTAGCATCAAGCAACCAAGCCTTGAATCCGGCGAAGCGCCGATCGAGCCCGGCGACGATTACGCCATGATGCGCCAAGTTCTCACGCGACGCTTCACACGAGCATTGAAGGAGGATCCTGACGACACTCACGCCAGCTGGCCTGATCTCGTTCTTATCGACGGTGGCCAAGGCCAGCTCTCGGTGGCGCTGGAAGTCTTTGCCGATCTCGGCATCGATGACGTCGCCGTGGCGTCGATCGCCAAGGGGCCGGACCGCAATGCGGGCCGCGAGCGTTTCTTCATGCCGGGGCGAGAACCGTTCAGCCTCGACCATAAACACCCGGTGCTTTATTATCTGCAGCGCCTGCGCGACGAAGCACATCGGTTCGCCATCGGCACACATCGGGCAAAACGATCGGCCGATATCACAAAATCACCCCTTGATGAAGTGGTTGGGATCGGTGCCAAACGCAAAAAGGCCTTGCTGATGCATTTCGGTTCGGCCCGTGCCGTGGCACAAGCAGGCCTTTCCGACCTTGCATCAGTCCCCGGCATATCCGAAACCGTGGCAAAGATCATCTACGATCACTTCCATCCCAATTAATGGCGCTTAAATGGGATGCTATTACCTTTCTGCGATGCAGATCGGCCTTGCGCGACGGCGCTGTGATAGAGCAATCTGTTCCTGCTATGGTCCATCCACTCATCTGAAAAAGATTGCCGCAAACTTCTGATCGCCATGCCAAATATCGCCAACATCCTGACCCTTTCGCGGATCGCCGCCATTCCGCTGATCACCGCTTTGCTGTTCTTCGAACAGCCGGTGTTCCGTTGGATCGCTCTCGCCCTCTATGCGGTCGCCTGCATCACCGATTTCTTCGACGGCTATATTGCTCGACGTATGGCGCAAGTATCAGCGCTCGGCCGCTTCCTTGATCCGATCGCGGACAAGCTGGTGGTCGGTGTCATTCTGATGGCAATGACCGCCACGCATCAGATCAGCGGTTGGTCGGTGCTGCCCGCGCTCATCATCATGTGCCGGGAAATCATGGTCTCAGGGCTGCGCGAATATCTGGCTACACTGAAAATCGGTATGCCAGTCAGCCTGCTCGCCAAGTGGAAAACGACGGCGCAGATGATTGCACTGGGCTTCCTAATTGTGGGTGCCGCGGGACCGGATTGGATGCACGTGACGCTGATCGGTGACGTCCTATTGTGGATCGCGGCGATCCTCACCGTCATCACCGGCTATGATTACTTGCGCGTCGGCCTTAAGCACATGGCGGACGGGCAGTCCGACTAAAATGCGGATTCTTGGCATTGCCGGCTGGAGCGGCGCTGGCAAGACGACGTTGCTCTCCAAGCTCATCCCGGAACTGGTGGGACGTGGTATCCGCGTCTCCACGATGAAGCATGCGCATCACGCTTTCGACGTCGACACCCCGGGCAAAGACTCATATGTCCATCGCGAGGCCGGCGCCACGGAAGTGATGGTATCCTCGACCAATCGTTGGGCCCTTATGCACGAGCTGAGGGGAGAACCAGAACCGGATGCGGCGGCACTCATTCGGCATATGACACCGGTCGATCTACTGCTCGTGGAAGGCTTCAAGAATGAGCCACACGACAAGCTGGAAATCTACCGCGCCGAGAACGGCAGGCCCCTGCTTTCATCCAGCGACTCCACCTATGTTGCCATCTTAAGCAATGGACCGGTGACTGAAACCGAATTGCCGGTCATCGATCTCAACGACGTGCAAGCTATTGCCGATTTCATTCTGATGCGCTGCCAATTGGCGACAAAACGGTAATCCGCTGGACTTCCTAACTGCTCCAAAAATCGCTAGAACGGTGCCATAAAATCCATCCTCCAGGAGACGAGACATGGCGAAGAAGTCGGCCACCCGCGTTGAAACTGATTCTATGGGCCAGATCGATGTGCCGGCGGACAAGCTGTGGGGCGCGCAGACCCAGCGTTCCTTGCAGAACTTCAAAATCGGCGGACAGCGCATGCCAGTCGGTGTCATCCGTGCTTTTGGCACGCTAAAACAAGCGGCGGCGCAGGCCAATATGAAGCTGGGCAAACTCGATAAGAAGCTGGGCAAAGCGATCGTCGCGGCGGCGTCGGAAGTGGCCGACGGGACCTTGGATGATCACTTCCCGCTGGTCGTGTGGCAAACCGGCTCGGGCACGCAGACCAATATGAACGTCAATGAGGTACTCGCCAACCGCGCCAATGAGATGCTGGGCGGCAAGCGCGGCGACAAAAAGCCGATCCATCCGAACGATCAGGTCAATTACGGCCAGTCATCCAATGATAGCTTCCCAACTGCTATGCATATCGCCGCCGTCGACCAGATCGCTGAGGAAGTCATCCCAGCCCTCGATCATCTTGCCGAGGTACTGGAAAAGAAAGCCAAGGAATTCACCAAGATCATCAAGATCGGCCGCACGCATCTGCAGGACGCAACGCCCGTGACATTGGGCCAGGAGTTCTCGGGCTATGCTGCGCAGATCCGCTTCGGCATCGACCGTATCATGGCAACAGCGCCGCGCTTGCTCTCGGTGGCGCAGGGTGGCACCGCGGTTGGTACCGGCCTCAATGCCGCTAAAGGCTTCGATAAAGCCTTCGCACAAGAACTTGCCAAGGTGACAGGCCAGAAATTCACTGCCGCCGCCAACAAGTTCGAAGGCATGGCCGCGCACGATGCGTTAGTCGAACTTTCCGGTGCTTATAACGTGATTGCTACCTCGTTGATGAAGATCGCCAACGACATTCGCTTGTTAGGCTCCGGCCCGCGTTCCGGTCTTGCAGAGATTAACCTGCCGGAAAACGAGCCAGGTTCTTCTATCATGCCTGGCAAGGTCAACCCGACCCAGGCAGAAGCAATGACCATGGTCTGTGCTCAGGTGATGGGCAACAATGTCGCCGTTACCATTGCCGGCTCCAATGGACATCTCGAACTTAACGTCTTTAAACCGGTCATCATTCACAATGTGCTGCAATCGGGTCAGCTCATCGCCGATGCCGCGACGAGCTTCACCGACAATTGCGTCGTCGGCATCACACCAAATCTGGCCAGGATCAAGCAATCGCTGGAACAATCGCTGATGTTGGTGACCGCTCTTAACACCCATATCGGCTACGACAACGCCGCCAAGGTCGCAAAGAAGGCGCATAAGGAAGGCACTAGCCTCAAAGAAGCAGCTCTTTCTCTCGGCCTCCTTACCGCTGAGCAGTTCGATAAATGGGTCCGCCCGCAGGATATGCTCGGTCCGAAGTGAAATTGATCCTGGCCGGCACTCCCGTGCCCCGCGCGCATCGGCGGATGCCGACACACGCCGACAATGGGAGAGCGTCGAGGCAATAGGTTGTTAGATGATCTCTCCCACAGCCCTCAAGAAACACTCCGTCAATATCGCCGGACACGCAACATCGGTGACGTTGGAGCATGCCTTTTGGGAGGCGCTAAAAGAAATCGCGACGACGCGCGGCACATCGATCGCGGCTCTTATCGCCGAGATAGATCAAACGCGCGAGGCCGAACCTAAGGCGCCCAATCTTTCCAGTGCTATTCGCGTCTTCGTACTAATGTCGACAAAGCCGCGCTAGTCGACACCTCATGGCGCCGGCGCTGCGGCACCTGGCTCGGCTTCGCTGGTGGCCGGCGGCAATTGTTCTGCCGGGACTGGAGCGATCTCTGCTGGAACCGGGGCCGCTTCAGCCGGCGCGGCTTCTATGGGCGCGATTTCCGCCGGAGCTTGTTTAAGCGGTGTCTGCGCTGCCGGTGCCGCGGCACCTGGCTCAACCGCGGGTTGCTCGACAGGCGGTGGTACTTGTTCAGCAGGAACTGCCTCGGCAGGTGCCTGCTGGACAGGGGCTTGCTGGACGGGGGCTTGCTGGACGGGGGCTTGCTGGACGGGGGCCTGTTCAACCGGGGCCAATTCCGCAGGTGCCGGCGCACCAGGTTCTATAGCCGGTGCAATTTCTGCCGGAGCAGTTTGGGCGGGTGCAATTTGGGCGGGTGCGGTTTCTGCGGGCGTTTGGAGCGGCGCCGGCGCGCCAGGTTCGACACCAGGCGTCGCTTCGATCGGTACCGCGTCTTTCTTTTTCTTCTTTCCGCCAAGAAGATCGCCGATACCGGGCACAGTCTCGAGCACGCCATCGGCCGGTGCAGCTGCAGCTCCCGGCTCGCCCGTGGCCGCGCCATTCGTTCCAGTCGCGCCGCCGAGGCCCGGAATGTTGCCAATACCCGGCAGATTGAGACCCGGTACCAGGCTGCCCGCCGCGCCCGCTCCCCCGGCGGCGCCATTACCGCTGAAAGCCGGCGTGGGGTTGTTCACCGGACCGGTGAGGTTGATACTCATAAAAGCCTGCTCTGCCTGTTGGCCAAATAGATCGACCAGCATGTTGATCGCCCAGGCGCCGATATCGACCTGGCCCTTAGCTGTACCCCGCGCCTTCGGGTTGGTAAAAGCGAAGTCCTGCGTATTGAATATGCCCTTCGCGATGTCAAACGTGCCCGACAGCTGGTTGTCGACGCCGGTATAAGAGGAGAGCACGCCGTTGATGCTGTCAGCGATACCCCTCACTTGCTTAACCTTCTGGCCGAGCACACCGAGGAGCACCGAGCCTACTTGCTGTTCGACCTTGCCGATGATCATCATCGAGCCATCGAGATCGCCATTGCCGGTAAGTGAGCGCACGATCGCCGCCTGGCTTTCGCCCGCACCAGTCAGATCGAGGTTGAGTGAGATCGGACCTTTCAACTGATTGCCCGCGATGCCGCTACCCAGCAACTGACCGATCTGGATCTTGTCGAGCGCGATCTTCGCCGCTACCTGGGGCGTAGTGCGCGCATCGACCGATGTGCCGGAGAGGTTGAAGGCACCGCCATAGATGTTACCAGTCAGCGTATCAACGTTGAGAACGCCGTCCTTGACCGTGACCTTAGCAGCAACATTGTCGATACGCTGGTCGGGCAGGATCAGCGCATTCGCCTTAAAGTCGATATCCGCATCCTGATCTCTCAACGCCGAGAGATTAAGTGGTTCGTTCGACCACGGCGAATTGCCGATAGTAGCGGTGGGTATCGCCTGCTTGCTACCACCACCCGCCATGAAGGGGACGAGGTTGACGGTACCGCCACTAAGATTAGCTTTTACCATCGGCTTAGACCCAGTGGCGTCATAGTCGGCATCGCCACTAAGCGACGAATCACCCCATTTGAAATCGAGACCGGAAACAGCAGCCTTCTTCGTGGTGCCTCGCGCCGTGGCATTGAGCGCCAGGGGTCCGGCTTTCGTGCCGGAACTCGGCATATCTGCCAGCGCCAGCAGCTGGGTGAATTCCGGATGGCTCGCTTGCAGTGAGATATCGAAAGCCATCGGATCGGCCTTCGCCTTAATATTGCCGGTGAGCCTAGCTGTTGCACCGGCCGCCTGCAGGCCGAGGTCGAGATTAAGATCGTCCGCACCGCCTTTGAGCGAACCCTTCGCGGCAAGCGTTCCCATCTGTTGCGCCTTCGGCCCGGCGAGGCCCGCGAGCTGCAGCAAGGGTGCTGGTCGGTCGGCTCGGAGATCCAGCGTGGTATCAACCGCTGGCGTTCCCGAAATGCCAGTGATCTTGCCTGAGAGCTTGCCGGCGCCGCCGATGCCGGCAAGCGTCAGATCGACATCGTAAGCAAGATCATCGGTGCCACTCTGTGCTGTCCCCTTAAAGGCAACCGACCCCAGATTGTCGGCAGCCTTGAGCTGCGTGGCGTTATCGGCTCCACCGCTGCCCAGCGCAACCAGAGGTGCCAACTTGCCGATCTTGATATCGAAGGTCGAATTGACGCGCGGAATGCCGCCGGCGAGAAGACCAGCAGCACCACCCTTCGCGGTTCCGTCAAGGCCGATGCCACTCATCTTCATTGCGACATCGTAAGAAACTTCGTCGCCCCCGCCAGAGGCCTTTCCTTTAAGGTCGAGCGAACCCAACTTCCCAGCTGGAGTCGCGCCAGCCATCATCGCGAGTTTGCCGGCATCTTTAGCCGTAACATCGAAGTCGAGATCGAAACGCGGATTTCCCTTAAGCTCGACGATCTGGCCTTTCACGGCACCCTTCCCGCCCATAAGATCCCCAACCGAGAGATCCTCGATGGTGAGAATCCCACCGGCAAGGCCGACCAACGCATGCAGCTTTTTCACCTGCTGCTGGTTCATAGTGAGCGTGCCAGCACGAAGCTCAATATTAGCGTCGAGATCGCCAAGAGGGGCCAGCGCTTTTAATGGATTGCCACGGATCTCGGCCGGCTTGTTGGTCGTCGCGGTCGCGGCGGCATCCGTTTTTTTGGCCGGCATGTAGCCATCAAGATTCATCTGGTCAATGGAAAGGCCAACGCCGAAGGCCATGCGTTGGCGCTTCTGGCCGTCTGGCAATGCCACCGTAACACCGCCAGCAATCTTAGTAGCGTCGAGCTTGGCCGCAAGATCTGAAAGTGCAACTTGGGTCGGTGTGAAGGTGATGCGACTGTTGATCGCGAAACTGCGTAATCGGTCCTTTGGCACAGAATCCACGGCACCCTTGGCGAAGGCGTCGATGAGCGCGCGCAGATTACCAGCATTGACATCGAGCCCACCCGTGAAAGCTGGCTGGCCGTTCTGCGCCACCAGTGTCCCGCCGAGTTTCACCTTGGTGGCACCCGGCAATTGCGCCGAAAGCTCTGTGAGGTTGAGCTTCTGATCGGCCAGCCGCGCCGCTAGCTTCATCTGCTCGATCGTATTACCCTGATAGACGACTTGAGCAATGGTCACATTGGCATTGGCATAGATGCCCGCCGGCAAAGAGAAAGTGCCAGGTTTAGTTGCCTCGGCACTCGGAGCCGCTTCGCCCGCCGCTGCCGCTTTCACTGGAATCAGCTTGTCCAGGTCAAGTCGGCCCATGGCGAGATTGACGTCAACCGTTGTCGCCTCGCCCATCTTCGCGGCGATGGAACCTTTTACGCTCATATCGCCCAAACTTGCTGTGAAGTTCTTGAGGTCCGCGACGCTCTTGTTGGCCACAACCTCGCCGTCCAGCGCGAAGGCCTGAGCCAGCGGACCTTCTTCTATCTTCCCGCCGCCGGAAAGCACGGCGATGAGCTTGGCGACAGAATCGCCTTTCCCAGTCAACTTGCCAGTGACGATCGGCTGGTCGACGGTTTCCATAGCCTTGAGGTTGGCCTGACCCGAAAAACCAATCGTCGCATTGGCATCTTCAATTTTCAGCACCGCGTTGATCGGCATTGGCTGCGCCGGATCGAGGCGACCTACGGCAACGTCGAAACCAAGTGGCATACCCATCGCCGTAACACCACCCGTCGCCTTGAACGGTCCTTGCAGACTATCGAGCGACAGATCGACATTTAGATTTTCCGCGCGCTGCTCGCTCGCGGTGAGGAGATCGCGATAGACCAACGTGCCGTCAGTGATGCTGGCACCCTCGATTGAAAGATCGAAATTGTTGCCGCCTTCGGCTGAAGCAGCGGGTGGGGTTTCGGTCCCCGCGTTTGCGTCAGCAGCAGAGATATCCCAGTTGCCCTGACCGTTGGGCAGCTTTTCGAGAATGATCGTGGGTTTCACCAATTCAATGCTCTTCACCTCGGCCTTGCCAGAGATGAGCGGCATCAGCGCCACCTTCACCTTGACCTTTTCGATCTCAGCCATGTTGGCCGCCGAACCCTCGGCGGCATTGCCGAACTTAAGACCCTCGACCGAAATTGTAGGCATAGGCAGCAGCGACAGCGAGATATCACCGTCGATCACAAGATCGCGGCCGGTTGCTTCTTTGGCCTTCTCGGTAATCAGGCCCTTATAGCTGTTGAGGTTGATGAAAAAAGGGGCGACCAGCAGCAGGACAACGATTACGGCGAGAATACCGCCACCGATCTTCAGTGCTTTTTTCATAACAAACTTCTCCTACTTTCGCGATCACCCGCTTGAATACGGGCCGAATTGAACCCATTATATCATCTTACGGAGGAAACGAGGGCAAGGTTTGACCTGCCACGAATGACAGTTCCGTGAGGTTGGTAATGGCCAAAATCGTCAATCTCAACAAGTTCCGTAAGGCCAAGGCGCACGAAACGGATCGTCAGCAGGCAAGCGAGAATCGTGTTCGATTTGGACGTACCAAGGTCGATAAGCAAAATGACCACTATGCGGCGGAGCGGCGCAAGGCGCTGCTGACCGGCAAGGAACTCGACAAAAGCGATGCGCAGATCAAGACGTATGAGCCAGAGAGCAGCGGAAAGTAGTCTAATTCGCGGATCAGCCTGATCTCATAGCGCGACAGTGGTCGCGGTCGACGAAATGTGACCGCCGAACAATCCCGTCGCAAATATACCGATCGTGGCACCCAGCGCCTGAATGGCAAATAACCTACGCAGGACATAGCCAAGATCGGTTATAGCCGGAATATTTTGATCCGGCGATCTGCTATGCACGGCGGCGGCGTCGCGGGCGCATCCCAGGCGGTAAGCCGGAGCCGATACCGAAAGCACCTTCCCTGCGCTGCAGGAGATGGAGTGGGTTAGGCAGGCGATCGAATGCCGCCCGCACGCGGCCCTTCACGGCAGGGATTTTCATAACTTCATCGATGCGCCGATCGAGAAAAGCCCAGCTTGCGGCGTAATGCTCGCTCTTATCATTGAGCCAATATAATAGAGTGGCGGAATAGACTCCGGCCAGGATCGCCCGCTTCGTATAGAAGCTGAAATCGGTCGATTTATCGCCCACCGCCCGCCAGATCGCATCCACCGTACCGTAAAGCAGCTTTGGCCCCAGGGTCGCATTGCCCGGCAGCATCAGGAAAGACAGCCCCGCGCGAACCGCCTCGCGCTGGCCGCCGGCAAGTTCCAAACGCAGGCGCACCGCCGCGGCGATTCGCTCGCGCATCCGTGCAGGACCGGTTTCGCGTGCCATCCGCTCGACCAGCACCTGGTCATGGCGACGATGATTGTAGGCAAGTATTTCAGCCATCCCACCTGGAAAGGCATTAAGTGCGCGCGATAGATCCATGCCTGCATCGGCCGCACCGGTCTTGAAGGCTGTATCGCTCCAGCCGTCGAAGGGCACATGCGGCAGAACCACGTCGACCAGCCGCTCACGATCCGCCTGCCGGTCGTAGGGTGAGGTAATTACCTCCGCTTTTTCCGCAGGATTATCCGACAAAATAACAAACTCCTTAAGTACAACTCTCACTTTGGCACTTCTGATGATGAATCGCCACGCTCCTGTGATCCAGGTCACAAATAGAGGGATCGTTTCAAACGTGGCTGCGTCTCAACCAACATGGGTAAAACGCCCCCACACTCGGTAGTTAGGAGCACCTCTATGAAGACCATCATCTTGCCCGCCATTGCCACCATTGCCACCATTGCCTGCTTAGGCCTGTTCAGCGACGCCGCTTGGGCGGAGCGCCAGCAATACCGCTACACTTGCTTCTCTGGCGGGCTCGCTGTCACCTCGAGCAAGCCTTGCTATGCCACGACGGTTGGCATTTCGGTGCCGGGCAGCAGCATTGGCAGCGGCGTTAGCAGCAACAGCAACAGTTTTGAAAATGAATTCAACAAAAACAAAGACGCGCAGGGCGGCGGCGGCGGCGGCGGCGGCGGCGGCGGCGGC
>CAYOYT010000038.1:0-8778 GCA_964408245.1 uncultured Dongia sp.
CGCTGCATCGCGCTCCGCAAACCGGGTACGCACGGCACTCACATAGAGCTCCTCCTCGGCGTCGGAGTATTCCTTACGCACCTTAGCGAGCGCTTCCGTTTCCGACATACCCGAGGTAAGCACTTGGTCGCCGAACTCTTGGGCCTTGACCTTGGCGACACCCACGCGGACGGTCTTTTCAAACTTTGCAAGATCGGCACCCGGAATCTCCGCTTTATGCTGCTCGAGATATATTTCCGCTCGGTGCGGATCGTTCTCGACGAGACCCTGCAGGACCGAGCCGTGCATTTTCCCAAGCGCGGTTCGAACGCTGCTATCGACGACGCTCTGAGCGTCACCGTTCAGTCGCCCCATCGCGGTGATGTTTTGGATAATCTGCTTGGAGGCGGTGCTGATGTTGGCATCGGTGGGATCTGCTGCCGCACTATCAACGGTGCTATCGATTACCGCTTGGGTGGATGCTTTGGCGCTGGCGTCGCGCTCTTGGCTTTCATACCGAGAATAATAGTCTAAGCCGGACAACCGACGCTGCTGCGCCCGCTGCTCAAACACCCGGCGCTGGCGATCGGTCAGATTTTCGCCTGCCGCTTTGACGTTGGTATCAAACCATACCTTTGTATCTACGAAAACACCTTTCGCGTTTTCGCCTTTACGTTTGTTGGCTTCGCTCTGATAGGCAAGAAAGCCCTCGTTGAGGCTATTCTCTGCTTTAAATACCTGCTCAGTATCTTCCTGGTCTTGGATCCGCGTGGCGGTGGCATCAAGTTTATCGCCAAACGCCGCAATTTGATTACCCGCGCGTTGCAGTGACCGCGCCTGTCCCGCACCAAAAGCGTCCGAGTTGAGATCGATAGACTGGCGCACACCGGGGAGAGCGGTACTTTCTACGCTG
Source organism: uncultured Dongia sp. (assembly GCA_964408245.1). Classification (GTDB taxonomy): domain Bacteria; phylum Pseudomonadota; class Alphaproteobacteria; order Dongiales; family Dongiaceae; genus Dongia. The sequence goes on from CAYOYT010000038.1 coordinate 893, forward strand.
GTGTTACTGACGCGAGGAACCGTTGCCATAATCAGGTGCCTCTAAATTTGAGCCAACGATCTGCGACGTCTGAAGCGCCACCCAGAAGCGTGCCGCTTGCAGCAAGAAGCGGCGACTGATTAGCGGCACCTGCGCGCGACATTGCAGCACTACTTTCGTAGTTTTGCCCCTGCACGCGCGCCTGCCATGCTTCCTTCTCTGCGTTGTCCCGGGTGCGCCCGCTGTCAATACCCTCAAAAATGCTGGTGTCTTCGAGGACTGAAAGGGCACTGCCCTCGTCCAATGCAACACCGGTACCTGCGAGAGAGGCGCGTTGCGCGCCAGCCTTAGCTGCATAGTCGCGACGAATTTTTATGTCCGCTTCGCCGCCGCGCTTTTGTGCGTCGGCTTCGGCCATCTGCGAAATCTTGGCATTGTTCGCCGCAATTTTTGCCTCGGCGTTGTATTGTGCTTGCTGCGCTTGGCTAGCTTTATACTGTCCATAAGCGGAAAGCCCCGCCCCAGCCGCCGAGGCGACAGTTGAAGCAATAGCGATACCGGCTGCGACGGCAGGTGCCAGAACAATACACATCAGCGATGCTCCATCTCGAAGCGATGGAAGGGCACCCCAAAAATCCCCAGGGGTTTAGGCGGGTGTATCGTGAAGCCGAGGCGACGCAACCACCCGACATGGCAGGTGTTGCGCCCGTCGACCCAATTCTCAAGGTGCGGATAAGCTTCCAACATCTTGGCAAGGTAACCCTTGACCCGCTTGTTAAGGGCCACGGGATATCGGTCGAGCGCATCTGTGCCGAGGAGCCACGGTCGCCCCGTGCCGGTAAGCAGCGAGGCCGGCCCTACTCCGAGAATACAAGCGGGTACGTCGTCCACCCCCGCGGTCCAGACATGCGTCGCGGTGAGCACGCTCGCAGCGATGGCGCCGGCCGGATCATCATATCCTTGAGCGGCGATGATCTCAGCACGATCAGCGGCACGGATATTGGCCGCTACTGCTGCGATATCCCCGCACGCGATAGGTCGGACGAAGATTTTAGGCAACGGCCACCTCTTTGCCGATCGACACAATTGTGGCCGGGAGAGGTTGGTCCTGCCGAATGCAGAGGTTGCCATCCTGCGACCAGCTATTGCCGATTTTGAGTGGGATCACGCCATCTCTGAGGCTTGGCGGACTGTCATAGTTCTCGGTCGACCGGGCTTTGATCTCAGTCAGCTTATCGAAGGTCGGGCCAACCTTGAGACCGCCGGTTTGGCGCACCCGAATGAAAGCCTGCGACACATTCTTGAGCAGACCGGTCCCGAACGCCGGAGCGTTGTCGATGATGAGCGGCAGCGTCATCATGTCCGCGACCAGGTTGAGCCCGATTTGCACCTTGCTTGCTGCTACCGAAAGCGTGATCTGCCCGCCGGAAACGAGTTGTGGTGCTACCACACCGCCGTCGGCGAGGATGGATACTTTCTGCCCCTCTAGATGCCATAGTCCCTTAATGACTTTCTTGGCCCCACCCGAATAGGTCAGGCCGCAGTCGACAAAGAAGGCATCGGCCAAGGTGTCATACCGGCGCGATGCTAGTCGCTCGATGAACCGAACCGTGCGCGCGCCGATCGTTCGGCGCACGACCACATAGACAGCGTCCTCGTTACCTTCCGGGATGACGCAAACACTCTCAAATGCCCCATTAGTGGTGACATGCTGGTGCCAGGCGCTGATTTTGTGCTCGGGTACGTAGGTAAGACCGAGTAGCGTGCCGTCGTCGCGCACGCACCACGCGATCTGATAAGGCGATGTTTGATAGGCCATGTCGACAATGGCGAACCCGTCAAACAAGTGCGGCGCCATGATCGAGATATCGGCGGCACTATACTGGTTCTGTTCCCAGGAGTATGCCATCTCGCGCAATCGGGTGCCCGAACGTTGGACGAAAAGCACTGAGCTCGAGGTAACGATCGGCTTGACGTAGTTGCAGCCAACATAGCTTTGCGGTTTGATGTCAAATGACCCAGGCGTCAGCGCGTCACTATTCTGAGTGACCATGCGCCACTCGACGCCAGGCGTGAAAAAAAGCAGATCGGCCAAAGGCACGATGTGCAGAATTCGATTTTGCTGCCCCGAGACGATGCGGAATGAAATGCTGTCATCATCTTGAGTCGGGATGGAGGCCGTCAGGTTGTTCTCACTGCCAGGCTTGGTCATCCATCCGTTTTGTGGACGGTTATCGGTCCCACCGAAAATCCGGCGTTGGCTGTAGTATCCGACCGCACCAGGCCAATCGCCAGCGAGTTTGAAGGGATTGGCGTTTGCCGCCTCGGGTGGCGTGCGCAAGACGTCGGCAGCGATGTTGTCGTCGTCGAATGTGACGGCCACGGTTTGGCCGATATAGCCATAAAGCCCGTTGCGTAGCTTGTAGACGTTATACCGCGCGGCACCTAGAACAGCCGTCCAACTGATCGTGTTTTTGTTGCCGGATGTTGTAAGCGCGTTTGGGATCTCGATTTCCTTGACAGTGCCGCCGGTCGTGTAGGTCGTGAAAGCCAAAGTGTCGACAGCGATGCCCGTCGAGATTTTCTTGAGTGTCAGGGTGGTGGCAGTGGGCGCGCTGTTGACCAAATAGACGTCGTCGGCGAGCTCGAGCATTCCCCCGACCGCGGCGATGTAACATCGATCTCCAGCGACGAGGCCATGCGCGGCGCCCGTCGTGATGAGGCCCGGGTTGGCTTTAGTGATCGCCATGACGTTGACGGTACTAACAGCGACAGGGCCGGCATAGCTCTCCTCTACTCCGGCGGCGTCTACCGAGGTAACGACATACTCGTACTTAACTGTGCCCCCTCCCGTCGCCACGACCATCCCATTGGTTGGCGCTGTCAGAGCCGGAGCGAACGGCACAACTGTCAGCGTCCAGTTAGTTGGACCGAGACGACGGAGTTCGCGCGTCGCATAACCTGGGTAGGTGATGGTCAATACGTCCGCAGATTGGGTGTATTCCAACTTAAGCAAGTCGGCGGAAAGATAGGGGGTAGCGATCGTATACACGCGCGCCACTGTGCCGTTTCCGACGTATGGCGGTAGCGCTAGGGTGCTGATGTCAGCACCGTCGAGCCCCTTCAAGGTAAAGGTATTGATCGTTGCGTTGGCCACCTTGTAGAACCGCCCGTTGAGGTCGGTTGGCCCGGTAATGCCGATCGGGTAAACCCAGTCGTCATTGGCGTAGCCATGCCCAGCGGAGGTGATGACGCCGATAGCGGCCTGACTTAGGCCTGTGATGAGGAGTGGCGCCTCTAGCAACGTTGCGCCGTTAACATGAAAGCGCATGGTCAGGTTGCCGAGCTCAAGCGCTATTGCCTGAGTGCTCGAGTAGATGAAGGGAATCACGCGGGCGGTATTGTCGCTATCTTTGATCTCATTGACCATGCGCGACCCTGGGCGGTTCTGCGCCGGGCCGTGGGGTAAGATCAAGAAATTTCGCGCGAGGGCTAGACCGGTTTGGTACTTGTCGAGATCAAGGCGACCGTACATCTCGGGCGAAATCTCTCCCCCGGCACTGCTACGTTGCAGGGTGCGAGTAAGTCCGACCATGTCAGCGTGCTCCGATCCATCCTGGCTTGTGGATAGGCTTTTCGTTCGAGATGTTCGCGTCATTGCCGCTGGCGCGGGCGAGCTCCATCTCGAATTTCTTTGCCATCGCCGCGGCGGTGCTGCCGCTCATTTCCTTAAGCACCGGCCCCGCTAGATAGGAGGCTAGTAGCCAGGAAAGGCACGTTACAAAAAGCGGCGAGAATTTGTTGGTGTCGATGATGCGGCGAACAACAAGGAGTGTGCCAATAGGCTCGTTTGAAAGGATTGTTTTGTCTTCCTCAACCTTGAACTTGACGCCCTCGCCGGTCTCGTCCGCCTCACCCTCGAGCATGGCTTTGATCGGGCGGATTACCCCGGTTGGTACGGTATACGCGAAAGCATAGCCGTCGGAAGGGGACGTGATCTCTGCCAAGCCGGTTTCCCGGCCTGTGGCGAATGTCCAGTCGTGCAACGCCAAGAGCGCATCGCGTGCTATTGGATAAAGCCGTTTACAGTGACTGGCCTGCGCACTACCATCCGGCGGAGAGATCGACGCCACTTCGGCGTCATCCGCCAAATGGCCGAGTGCCAGGTTGCAGATATCAATTTCCGACGCCATTACCTAGGTTCCACTCAGGCGAGCGGATCGTCAGTTTTCTTAACGCCCCTCACCGTCCTCGCCGGATTGGCTTCGACTTCCTGACACCAGGTCGGCAAGAAGAAATCGTCTGAGACGATGAATTCCTCGCCGATTTCACGGACGGTCTCGTAATAGCCGATGGCGATAGCACGGAGTTTCTTTGCCATGTTTTTGGTCCTTGTTACTTGAGGCAGCGCCCGGACACGATCTGCGCCCGGGACATTGATGGATCGCCGCTTAGCCGACGGTGTAACCGATTGGCAGCAGCTGCTGGGCCTGGACGTCACGGACCAAGTTAGCAGAGATGGCACCGCCCGTGACGGCGGCACCAGCGATGCGGTAGACGACGCGGAGGTAGCGGCGTAGACCGACCGGCAGCTTGGTAATGAACGGGAATAGCTTCGCAGCCATTTCCGGTGCGTTGTAGGCGAACGGACGCGATAGCACAGCGTCGACCCAGGCGACGTTGTCGGTGGAAGTCTGTAGTACAAACTGCATAGTGGCAGCGCCACCGGAGGCTAAAGCCGTGTTAATCTGCACGGCGAGGTTCATTTCCTCCCCTATGCCATCATCAGACGGGGCGCCCGTGTCGAGGACGTTGGTCGACACGAGATCGCCGACGCCGTTAACCGCCGACTGCGTGGCGGAGAACTGCTCTTGGGTATCGATATACATGCTCGATTTTCCTTATAAGATAAGTGGTTACTGCCGGGGTTAGACGACGTTTGCTTCCGTCGAGAGAAGCTGGTCGCACAGACGCACTGGGATCCCCTGGAAGTCGGGTACCAATTGGTCCGAGCCCATCTTCAGGCCCATGGCATTAGTTGATTTGTTCATCGCTTGGATGCGCAGCATCTCGCGGATGGTGCGGTTGACGTAGAATACCGGCTTGCCGATCTTGAGCGACGGAATACGCTCCATGGCGCGCATCATCGCCTCAATGATTTTGACGGTATTGCCTTGTGTGTCGGCCAACAACGCCGCTTGGTCGATGTTGCAGATACGCACGGCATAGCGCCAATCCTTGAGCGTGATGCCACATTTCCACTGCCAGTGGTCCGAATACGCCCGATAGCGGTTCCCGTTAGCATCGAACGCGTCGATGAGGCCAAGATCCTCGTGCGAGAGGCCAGCCTTAGAGGCTTTCGGAAAAATGCCCGAAATAGTTTGGGTGGACCAAACGATAAGCCAAATCGAATTGTTGGTATTCGCCACGCCACCCATCTTGATAACGTTCTGAGCGTTACCGGCGTTGCTCGACGAGTAGCGAGCCGACAAGCCCGTGAAGCGTTCAGGGTTAGCGCCGACATCGCCATAAAACAGCGTCGAGCAAAACGCCTGGTTCATAGCTTCCAGAAACGCGCTGGCTTCCGAGAGGCGGAAGGAATTGAGATTGCCGTTGAGCGAGGCCAGGTCTTTGTCGACCTCGGATCGCGCCTCGAGCATGCCGCACGCATCGTCGACCTGCGCGCGAAGAGACTTAGATGCCGGGACGCCGCCGTAGAGCTGACGCCAAGTCACTGTGGGAAGGCCGGTACGGATCGAGGTGCGGTGACCCGTCGGCAGATTGCCCTCCTGCCAGACCATGTCCGGCAGAATTTCATTCGTTTGGTTCAGAAGCTCGACGACGTCGGCGGTGTTGCCATCCGGGTCGATCGACTTGGCGAAATCGAGCAGCGTGACTGCGCCAGCTTTGTTTGGGAGCATCGGCATTGCGTAGTTTCCTTAGAGCTAGAGTTTAGCATTTGCTAATTTGAGAGATAAAAAAAGGGCTTAGCCACCACCACCATAAAGTTTGTCGGCAACAGACTTGGCCGGTGCAGCGGGTGCGCCGCCTCGCACGAGAGCGTCTTCGGAAATCAGCGCACCCAATTTTGCGAAGGCACGAATGAGCGCGGGGTGATTGCCAAAACCAGTGTCGTTGAGAACCGCGCGCAACTCGCCATCCTCGCTGTCGGCAAGGTCAATCACGCGTTTACCGAGCTTCAGATTGTCTTTTAGCTTGTCGCCGCCGATCGTGGCGTCGTTGCGTGCATCTTCAGCCCACTGAGCATGAGTTGCAGTAAGGGCGTCGAACTGTTTGCTGATAACCTTGGCAGCAACGTCGACGAGCCTCTGCGCATTGGCTTGTGACAGGTTCAGTTCCTTAGCGATCGGTGTGAACTCACCCAACAGTTCAGGGTCAAGCTCGATACCTTGCGGAGCGCTGAACGCCTCGTAAGCTTCAGGTGCGGCTTCGGTTTTCTTTTCCTCGGCCTTTCCGGCGGTCGCTTTCTCGCCTTCTAGCTTGCCGCCACCGAGAAGTTTGGATGCGTCTTGCACGGCATCCGAAGCTGGCGCGGAGCTAGCGCTTTCTGAACCGGCCGGGGGGGTTTGGTCGCCCGCCGGCTGCGTATCGCTTAGTGTCGTCATCCCTTTAACTTCTCCTGCAGCATCGTGTTGAACCGTTCAGGGCAGGCTTCCGTCAAATCATTGAGGAAAACCAACCCCACATTGCGCTCACCCTCGGCAAAGAGGGTTGAGTGCGGATCGCCGGTGAAAGACGTGCGATAAATATGAGCCTTACTCAAAAGGCGGTGCATCAACCGCCGCCCTCGCTTGTCCGCCATCAGCCATCGCAGATCCTCCAACTCGATACGCCGTCGGTGCGCTATCGCTTCTTCGGTTTCGGTCCTCGCAGCCTCGCGGCCCTGAAGGTCGAGTGGGTCATGACCTGCAACAGATGGCATGCTAATCCCGTTCTGCGTGGTTATGGGCCGCGACCCCTACTTGCCGTAGAGCGCGTCGGCCGCCGAGCGCATGTCGCCGCTTCATGCGGCAGCTCCCGTATATCCTTGGAACATGTTGATGGCGTCGGTCATGCCGTTCTTGCCCGAGGTATCGGTCTGCGACATATCCTTGGCCGCTTTCGCGGCCATCGGGAGCATGGCGGCCTGTTGCTGTTGCTGTTGTTGCTTCGCCCGGTCCGCACGAATAATGGCAACCTGCTCGTCGCCGACAATGAGGGTCGGATCGACGCCGAGCATGTCGGCATAACGATCGATCAGCTGGTCGCCGTTGAGCTTGTCAACCACGTCCGGCTTAATCGCGGCCACCGAACCGATGGTTCCGAGTAGCCGATCGACCGCGCCAACGCCGACAGCGCGCTGGGCTTGCGCGAGGGTGGAGACAAACTCAATGTTGAGGTCTTGGCCTTCGAGCTCTTTTGGGATGGGAGGCAGCATACCGGGAATGGCAACGATACGCTCGAAGGTCCAGTCAATAAATGGCGACAATAGCTCGTCATGCAGCCGTTCGAGGACCGGTCCAAGCATGAGCAGCTTCTCCTCGTGACGCTCGGCGACTTCGCGAGCCGTGATGCCGCTCCTGTCGTCCTGCGCCAGCATCATGAAAAGGTCAGCATAGAATGCACTATCGATACGCTGGCGAACGTCTTGGATGTCCGCGAGCAGATGCGACAGGTCAAGCTTCGTTTCGAACATGGTGCGAATACCGTTGTCGCCCACACCATCGTAGTAGGTGATACCACCAGGCAGCCGGTCGACACGACCTGCCGAATTGGCGGGTGCCTGTAGCGGCGGCTCGGTCAGGTAGTCAATGCCTTGCGCCTTACGCAATTGTTCGTGCTGCAGCTGTTTAATATCGCCGATAGCTTCCATGGCAGGAGCCCAACCATAGACTTCGCCTGAAGTG
>CAYOYT010000038.1:8788-11675 GCA_964408245.1 uncultured Dongia sp.
ATCCAGCGTGGGGCGAGTGCCGGGAAGCGCTTGTATCCGCTGTCACGGAGCAAGCCGTCACCGGTGGCGCCAATCTCGAAGTATCGGCTGGCGAACTTCATGTTGCGCGCGTCGCGCTTCCGCAGATCGCGATCAGCATCGCGACGGGGTTCAATGGCATGTAGCAGCGGCACCAAGGTATCGTAATTGCTGTTAGCGTAAAGCGACTTGACCGTCGACGACACCGCGCCAAGGCCAAACTGCTCAACCATTTGCTCAACGGAAAGCGTCATCTCGCGATAAAGCGTATTAACAACGCCGCGGTTATCATTACCCAGGGCGTATTCCCCAGCCGTCAGCGGGTGATGGCGCAGCACGTCCTCGAAATCAGGCTCGAGGATATCCGCCCCGGTCCCGAACGCGGCGAGCTCGTCATACATTGAATGCAGTGCGCGGTAGGTGTTGGAGCGGCGGAAGATATCGCGCGTTACATCGGCGGTGGCATTGAGCCACAGCTTGACGCTTGCCACCTCGGCCAGGTCTTTGTCGGAAAGGGTTAGCCGGAACCAGGGGCGCGCGGGGCTCGACATGCCTGCCATGAGACCCGCCGAGCAAATGCGATGCGCTCGTCCACCGGCACTGTCGAGAATGGACTTATAGCGGGAATAACGCGGGCCCGATTGTTCGCGATCACTTTGCCACGAGAAGCGGCCCAAGCGCGGGATCAGGTACTCGCTGACCTCGCGGTACTCAGCATCGCGCTGCGACCGGATCGACCAGAGGGACGATTTGCGTTGGTTCGTGATTTTTCGCAGATTGGAAGCCATGGCTCACCCGCCCAATAGCGTGTTGGCTCCAGTGTTCAGACTGGTATTCAGAATGCCGCCGGAGCCGGTTAGCAGCGTGCCACCGGCCGTGCGAGGGCCGGACTGTGTCTTGCGTCGCGTAAGCGGCACATCGGGTTCGCGCTCCGGCTGTCGCAGCGGCGCTGGGTCTGGAATCTTCGGGGCTTTCGGTTTTCCGCCCATGCACATCGCGTATCCTCAAGAATTCGTGTTACCGGGGTTGGCCTAGGAAGTGACCCGGCCATAGCCCTATTTCATACGGCTGTAAGGATCATACGGGCGGTTCCCCACGTTATGGGCCACGTCGTGTTGGATGAGCACATAAGGATTGTGCGGTGGCCTCGGTGGCTTAATGCCCGCACCTGGTATGTCCTCAATCCGGGGCGTCTCGATAGCGGCGAGGATCAAGCCACTGGCATAGTCTGGCGAGCGATGAATGCGTGAGATGATCTGTTCGCGGCTTTCAACGACAATAACGCGGCCCTGCGGTTTCCAGCGTGGGGCGCACAGGTCGGCCAGTAACCGTTGATCCGGTGGCAAAGCGATGCCGTTGCCTGCTGATGGATCAAGCAGCTCGCGCATCTTCCACCAATATTGACTGCGAAGATTGGCAAATGTCATAGCGCCGCTTTTGTCTGTCGTCGTCGCGCTCTCAGCCACGTTGACCGGGACTACCTGCACGTTGGCTGCCCGTAAAAAATCATAAGGGCTCGAGCCGACACCGATGACGTCGATATGCACCGGTGCGTTGTCGCGTCTTTCCTTAAGTGTCAGCGCCATTACCAGCGGGCCATCGGGGGTCGCCGTGCCGGGGTATGCGAGGAGCTCGTCGAACCACCATCCATCGTGGCGACGTGAGATTACCGTGTTGTCCTTGCCGCCTCGGGCGACGTCGACGCCAATCGATTTCATGGGGCCTTTGACATCGCGCGGTTTCCAGCGAGCCATGGCAATGTCGACCCAGGCGGTTGGGATGACCTGCCACGGGTCGTCCTCCATACCCGCGTTGAAATCGCCGTAGAGAAGTTGCGAGCGCAGCGGCTCGGGCATCGATTGCAGCTGAGCCATGTAGCCAGTTCCCATGAGATAGGGGTTATCGGTGACGCGGGATGGAATGAACGTCCGCGACTGCGGCAATATCTGCTCGCCCTGGTGCGTAAACGGTGTACCACCCGCAAGCTCGACCTCTTTGCCGTCTAGGTTGGCGAACCACCGGAGTTCGCCCGGCAGTGCGGGGCATGGGTGTTTGGGATCCAACCACGGCGCGAAGAAATCAATGACCCACCTGCCCTCGGCATCGCTCGGTGGGTTGAACGTCAATAGCGCTTGGCAACGCTGCCCAGGTGTTGTCGTGCGAAGCCAACCGAGTAGAAAGCGCACCTGGTACTCGCGCATGGCGGTGGCTTCGTCGAACACCACCAGGTCGTGAGGCCTGCCACGATACTTACCCTCGTCACCGACATTGGGGATCGAGCCGAACTCGATTTGCTTGCGCCCCTCGAGGCGCCAGATCATATCCTTACCGTTCAGCCCGTCGCGTCCACCCAAGAGCTCGGCAATACGATCGACCACCGCCGTGAGCTCAGTACCGATGGAGCGCACGATCATGCTGCGTTCGTGCTGTAGGATCGCCTTGCCGACGGCTAGGTCAGTCTTGCCACCACCGGCGGCGCCACCGAACCCAACGACGTCGGCGATGCTTTCCCATGCCATGGACTGGGGGCCAGGAAGGGGCTGCCATAGCGCCTTTGGCATCGATTGCAGGATCGCATCGAGATGCTTGATCTCGGCGGGGGTCATAAACTCGAGCAACTGCGGGTCGATCACCCGACCAGGTCCTTGCGCTCCTGCGCCGCGGCCAGGATTTCATTAAGCAGCTTGAGGCGCTCGGCATTATCGAGCTCGGTTGTGGCCAACGCGCCACGCATGTCGACCTGGGTCTTGTCACCAAAGACATGACGCCGTCGGGATTTTAGCAGGAATTGCAGATTGCTATCCGAATATCGACGGATGTTGCCGCACTTGCCGCCTTTATAGAACGCCGGCTCATCGAAACCCTCCAC
>CAYOYT010000039.1:0-11658 GCA_964408245.1 uncultured Dongia sp.
GCGGACGGGACGCCGGTGGAGATCCGCAACGATCCCGCCGTTATTCGTGCCTATCTTGGCGAAGAAGATACGGAATAGGCCGCGCGATGCTAACAATCTCACGCGTTCATACCTTCTATGGCCATATCGAAGCCTTGAAAGGCATCGATATGGAGATCCGCCAAGGTGAAATCGTCACCTTGATCGGTGCCAACGGCGCCGGCAAATCGACCCTGCTTATGACCATCTGCGGCACACCTCGAGCGCGTTCTGGGCGTATTATCTTTGAAGGCAAGGACATCGCCCAGAGTCCCACTTACGAAATCATGCGCCTCGGCATTGCTCAATCACCGGAAGGTCGCCGCATTTTTCCGCGCATGTCCGTTCTCGAAAATCTGCGTATGGGTGCCATCACGGCCGACGCGCAATACTTCGATCAGGATCTCGAGCGAGTCTTCACGATCTTTCCGCGCCTCAAGGAGCGTGCAAATCAGCGCGGCGGCACATTGTCGGGCGGTGAACAGCAGATGCTGGCGATCGCCCGCGCACTGATGAGCCGCCCGCGTTTGCTGCTGCTCGATGAACCATCATTGGGTCTGGCGCCGATCATCGTGCGGCAGATTTTCTCGACCATTAAAGAAATCAATCAGCAGCAGGGCATGACGGTCTTTCTTGTCGAGCAGAATGCCAACCACGCTCTGAAGCTCGCGCATCGGGGCTATGTCATGGTGAACGGTGTCATCACCTTGTCAGGCACCGGCCAGGAACTCCTCAGCAATGCCGAAGTCCGTGCCGCCTATTTGGAAGGAGGGCATTGAGATGAAAGATTTCATGGTTTTCCTGTTCCTGACCGTCATCATTTTCGGTGGCGCCTCTTTCCTGATGGGGCAGGCGATCGCGGAGACTTGGCGCCCACTTTGGCAGAATATCGTCTATGGCGCGCTGCTGGTGGCAGTCGAACGATTCCTAGCACGGGCATTGTTTCAGGCTCCTCCCTTCAATGTTGCGGCTATCTTGCTCAACGCGGCAGTCATTATTGGCTTCGCGCTGCTGGCCTATCGACTGACTCAGGTGCGTAAAATGGTCAGCCAATACCCTTGGCTTTATGAGCGAAGGGGCCTCTTTTCATGGCGCGACCGTCCTACAACTGGAGGTTAAGCCCTACAAATCGCCGGAAGGCCAGTCGGATTGGCGGATCACGTAGTTTTGCTGCCGGATTGCATTGACCCGGCAGCACGAAGGCGGGAATATGCTGCCCAGCTTAGCCGGGCGGCAGAAGACCGCAGGTGTAAGTCAAAAACTCAGGCTTTATGTGAGGGATCAATGTTCAAGAATCTAATTGGTTCGACGGCTCTGGCCGCCACGATGGTTCTCGGCGCTTTTGCCGGTATCTCATCGGCGCAGGCTGAAGACATCACCATCGCCGTAGCCGGCCCCATGACCGGTGAATATGCCGCGTTTGGTGAGCAGCTGCGCCGTGGCTCCGAAATGGCTGTCAAAGACCTCAACGCCAAAGGTGGCGTTCTGGGCAAGCAAGTGAAGCTCGAGATCGGTGACGACGTATGCGATCCGAAGCAGGCTGTGCAGGTCGCCAACGACTTTGTGAAGAAGGGCGTCTCGTTCGTCGCCGGCCACTTTTGCTCGGGCTCGTCGATACCGGCATCTGACGTCTACGCGGAAGAAGGCATCCTGCAAATTTCGCCAGCTTCGACGAACGTGAAGTTCACGGATGATCCGTTTGCCAAAGGCATCAAAACGATATTCCGTACTTGGGGTCGCGATGACAAGCAGGGTGAGTATGACGGCACGTGGCTCGCCAAGAGCTATGCTGGCAAGAATGTCGCCATTCTTGACGATAAATCGGCCTACGGTCAGGGTCTTGCTGTCGACACCCAAAAGTTCTTCGAAGCTGCCGGTGGCAAGGTCGCACTGCGCGATACCTATACTTCGAAGGAAAAAGACTTCTCGGCTCTTGTCAGTAAGTTAAAGGAAGCCAAGATCGACGCCGTTTTCATCGGCGGCTACCACTTTGACGTCGCTCTGATCATGCGTCAGGCGCGCGAGCAGGGCTTCAAGGCCGACTTCATTTCCGGTGATGCGATGAACGCGGCGGAACTGTGGTCTATCTCCGGCCCGTCGGGTGAAGGTCTTCGCTTTAGCGATGCGGCTTCGGCGATCAACCTCGACTCGGCCAAGGAAGTTGTTGCTGAGTTCCGTGCCGATAAGTACGAGCCGGAAGGCTACACGCTGTCGACCTATGCGGCGATCCAGGCTTGGGCAGCGGCGGCTGAAAAGGCCGGCACGCTTGAAGGCGGGAAGGTTGCCGAAGCGCTACGCTCGGGTCCGATCCAGACCGTCACCGGTGAACTCAGCTGGGACGAAAAGGGCGATCTGACCAAGTCGACTTATGCCTGGTACGTTTGGCACGACGGCAAGTACGCTCAGGAACCGATTAACTAATCGGCGGCTAATCTGTTGTGAGATGAAAAGCCCGGGCTTGAGCCCGGGCTTTTTACTTGTGCATCATTTGCATCATCTGATGGCTACACCAGAAGGTTAGGTCTTGCGTGAAAGACCATCGCCCATTAATTGTAGATGACATGATGAGAATGCTGAGGCTTAGGATCGTGACTGTTGACCGTCTGCTTGTCGCGTCGTTGATGTCGGCTTTGATGTTGACTGCATGCTCTGGTCCCAGTGGTCCCACCCAGGAAGAAGTCGCGGCAGCCAAGGCGCAGGTCAATGCCAATGCGGCATCGGCTCGTTCCACTGCTGCTGATGGCAATCGTGTCGTTATTGGTCTTGCTGCGCCGATGACCGGAGATCTTCAAAAATACGGTGTCGAGATGCGGCGCGGTGCAGAACTTGCCATCGCCGATCTCAACGCCGCCGGTGGCGTGCTTGGTCGACGCGTGGCGCTGGAGGTCGTGGATGATCATTGTGGTAAACAAGAGGCTGAGGATGCGGCAAAGGATCTGATCCAGAGAGGAACTGTTTTCGTCGATGGGCATTTCTGCTCCGGCTCCACGATCAAGGGGTCGGAGATCTACGCGCCGGCGGATGTCCTCCAGATTACGTCGGTGACGAACGGGCTGGTCACCGACATTGCCGCCCAACGCAAAGTGACGACAGTGCTGCGCGTGGTGGGGCGCGATGAAATGCAGGGCCATTTTGCCGCCGAATGGCTAGCGCAAGCCTATGCTGGCCAGCCGATCGTCGTGCTCAACGATAACAGTGCCTATGGCGCCGGTATCGCGCGCTATCTGCTAGCGCGTCTCAAGGAACTGGGAATTGCACCTGCTGCGACGGGCGAGTTCGTTCAAGGCCAAACCAGTTATGGCAATCTGATCACCAAGTTGAAGGAGCTGCAGCCCGCTGCTATCTACGTCGCCGCTTATCAGGACGATGTGGGCCGTCTGGTTTGGGCGCTGTGGACCTCCAAGATTGAGGCCGAGGTGATCGGACCGGACATGCTCAGCAGTCCCGAATTCTGGTCTTTCTCCCAAATGCGCGGGAACGGTGTTCGATACAGCACTCTTTTTCCGCCGGCCGAACAACCTGAAGCGGCCGATCTTGTCGCGCGTTTACGGGCCGATGGGGGTGGGGAGCCAAGCGCCGAAGCTTTAAACAGCTACGCTGCGGTCCAGGTCTTTGCTGCTGCCGCTGAAGGTACCAAAGGTGTCGACGCCGTGAAGATCGGTGAATACCTTCGCCAGAACAGCATCAAAACAGTTCTGGGCGAGCTGCGGTGGGATGCCAAGGGTGACCTCACCCATGCCGACTATATTTGGTATGTTTGGCGAGATGGCCTTGGTATCCGGCAATAAGCCAAATTTCGCTGCTAAACGGTATAGTTTGTGGTTGTTGGCGACCCCGGCCCGGCTATATGGTAGCGCCCGGCCTTGACCTGCTCTCATAGGGCGGGACGGGTCATCTTGTATGTTCGCCGGGACAGATAGCTGCATAAATGGATGAAAAGATTGCGATTGCGAGCGACCACGCGGGTTATGACCTCAAAGTTCAGTTGAAGCAGGAGCTAGAAAAGCTTGGCTTCGAGGCTGTGGATCTTGGCACCGATGGATTAGCTTCGGTCGACTATCCTGATTTTGCGAACAAAATGGCTGAAACGCTTGCGTCTGGTGTAATTTTGCGCGGGGTATTGGTGTGCGGCTCAGGGATCGGTATTTCTATGGCCGCTAATCGCCATAAATGGGTACGGGCGGCTTTGTGCCACGATCATCTTACCGCCAAGCTCTCGCGCCAACATAACAATGCGAATGTCCTGTGCCTGGGCGGCCGGACCACCGGTGCCGATGTCGCTAAAGACTGTTTGCGGGTGTTTCTTGAGACAGAATTCGAAGGGGGCCGTCACCAAAATCGCGTCGCCAAACTCTGCTGAACCCCTCTTCGCTTGAGGGCGCCCGTTAGATGGGGGTGAGCTTTGGAATCCGGTAGCCAAAGGCGCTGGAAGATGGCCAGGAAAGGTTAAGTAAATGAATCAAGATACTAAAAACTACAAGCCGATGCTGGGCTTCTTCGACAGGCCCCTGTCAGAGCAAGATGCTGCGATCTTCGACGTCATCGGCAAGGAATTCACGCGCCAGGCTGACCAGATCGAGCTGATCGCTTCGGAGAACATCGTCTCGCGCGCCGTGATGGAGGCGCAGGGCTCGGTCCTTACCAACAAATACGCCGAGGGCTATCCGTCGCGCCGCTATTACGGTGGCTGCGAGTTTGTCGATCTTGCCGAGGAACTGGCGATCGATCGTGCCAAGAAGCTGTTCAATTGTAAGTTCGCCAACGTGCAGCCGCATTCAGGCGCGCAGGCCAACCAGGGCGTCTTTATGGCGCTGCTTCAGCCCGGCGACACCTTCATGGGCCTTAACCTTGCAGCCGGTGGTCACCTCACTCACGGCTCGCCCGCCAATCAGTCGGGCAAGTGGTTCAAGGTGGTCTCTTACACCGTGGATCCCACGACCCTCACCATTAATATGGATGAAGTCGAGAAGCTGGCGTTTGAGAACAAGCCAAAGCTGATCCTGGCCGGTGGCTCGGCTTATCCGCGCTTCTGGGATTTCGCGCGCTTCCGCAAAATTGCGGACCAGATCGGCGCCATCTTCATGGTCGACATGGCGCATTTCGCTGGCCTCGTCGCCGCTGGCGTCCATGCAAGCCCCTTTCCGCATGCTCATGTCGTTACCACAACCACCCACAAGACCTTGCGTGGTCCGCGCGGTGGCATGATCCTCGCCGATGACGAAGAGATCGGTAAGAAGATCAATTCGGCTGTGTTCCCCGGGCTGCAGGGCGGTCCGTTGATGCATGTGATTGCTGCCAAAGCTGTAGCGTTCGGTGAGGCTCTGAAGCCTGAGTTCAAGGTCTATGCTCAACAAGTGATCGATAATGCCAAGGTGCTGGCCGATAGCATTATCGACGGTGGCTATGCCATCACCACTGGCGGCACCGACAACCATTTGATGCTCGTCGATCTGCGTCCTAAGAAGCTTACTGGAAAGGCAGCCGAACACGCCCTTGACCGTGCCGGCATCACTTGCAACAAGAACGGCATTCCCTATGACACCGAAAAGCCCATGATTACCTCGGGTATTCGTCTGGGTACGCCCGCGGGCACAACGCGTGGTTTCGGTACAGCGGAATTCCGTCAGATCGGTACACTCATTTGTCGCGTGCTGGATGGGCTCGCGGCTAATCCCGACAACAATTCGGCGACGGAAGCTGCCGTGCGCAAGGACGTGGTTACCTTGTGCCATCAGTTCCCGATCTATCCGAACCGGTAGTCGAGCCTAACGGGGGAAGAGGGGAAAAATGCGCTGCCCATTTTGCGGCAATGAAGACACGCAGGTGAAGGATTCGCGGCCGACCGACGACAACGCCGCAATCCGCCGCCGGCGTCAATGTGGTAATTGTGGCGCCCGCTTTACCACCTTCGAGCGCGTGCAGCTGCGCGAGCTCGTGGTGGTGAAGAGCAATGGGCAGCGTGAACCGTTCGAACGTGACAAGCTGATGCGTTCCATGCAGACCTCGCTCAGGAAGCGCCCGGTCGATGCTGAGCGTCTGGAGCGCGTCGTCAATGGTATCGTCCGGCGCCTTGAAAGCTCCGGCGAAACTGAAGTGCCAACTTCCATGATAGGCGAAGCCGTCATGGACGCGCTCGCCAGTCTCGATAAGGTGGCTTACGTCCGCTTTGCCTCGGTCTATCGTAACTTCCGCGAAGCTAAGGATTTCGAGACCTTCATCGGCAAGCTCGGTGGCGAGAACGACTAACGCCAAGACCGACATTGACCGCGCTCACATGAGCGCGGCGTTGGGTCTTGCCCGTCGCAATCTCGGCCGTACCTGGCCTAATCCCTCGGTCGGCTGTGTCATCGTCAAGGATGGGCGCGTCTTGGGGCGCGGCTTCACGCAGTCTGGCGGCCGGCCGCATGCTGAAACCGAGGCGCTTGCCCAAGCCGGCAGCGAGGCACGTGGAGCAACCGTTTATGTAACGCTCGAACCCTGCGCGCATCACGGAGAGACACCGCCTTGTGCCGAAGCGCTGGCCGCAGCCGATATCAGCCGCTGCGTGATCGCGACCGGCGATCCAGATCCACGCGTCGCCGGCGGCGGCATCGCGATTTTAAAACGGGCAGGGGTCGAGATTACAGAAGGCGTCCTGGAGGCCGAGGCTCGCGAGGTAAATGCGGGCTTCCTCACCCGGATCAAACTGGGCCGACCGCTTGTCACGCTAAAGCTTGCGACCACACTCGATGGCCGGATTGCCACTTTGAGCGGTGAGAGCAAATGGATCACGGGACCTGCCGCACGGGCTGCCGGCCACCAGCTCCGGGCTCATCACGACGCGATCCTGGTCGGGTCGGGGACGGTTCTTGCCGACGACCCGTCGCTCACGTGCCGCCTGCCGGGGTTGGAGGATCGCTCGCCGATCCGCATCGTGCTCGACACGCGTTTGCGGATTCCACCGACAGCTAAACTGCTTGCAAATCAGGAGCGGTTTCCGACTTGGGTAGTTACCAAAGCTGGTCATTCAAAGTCAGTTCTCGATCAGTTGGAGCGTCCCAATCTGACCGTGATTGACCCCTTTTCGGCCGATTCCGGGTCACTTCAGTTAAGAATGGTTCTCAAGGAGTTAGGCGACCGTGGCCTGACCCGAATCCTCGTCGAAGGCGGCGCCGGCCTTGCCACGAGCTTGCTCAAAGATGAGCTGGTAGACCGGATTGCTTGGTTCCAGGCACCCTTTGTGATCGGCAGTGATGGCATGGCTGGTATCGGTGACTTAGGTCGGGCTGAACTTGACCGGATCAGCCGATTCAAGCTCTTGTCCGAGCAACGCCTCGGCTCAGACAGTTTTGCACTCTATTCTTGCATCGACTGAGAATTAGAGTCTAACCCATGGATTATAAAGTATGTTTACTGGCATCGTGACAGATCTTGGCACTGTACGAGCGCTTAAACCTGGTGCTGTTACTCGCCTCGAGATTACAACCGCCTTCGATACAGATGACATCGCGCTGGGTGCTTCAGTTGCTTGCAACGGCTGCTGCCTGTCGGTCGTTGAAAAGGGTAAGGGCTGGTTTGCGTTTGAAGCGGCGCAGGAGACATTAGCGGTAACTACCTTAAGAGATTGGAAAATCGGTGATCGCATCAATCTCGAGCGCCCTATGCAGGTGGGAGATGAGCTGGGCGGACATATTGTCGCTGGCCATGTCGATGGCATTGGGTCAATTGTGGAGGCCGTGGATGACAGAGGCAGCTTGAGGCTAACCGTCGAAGCTCCTGAAAATCTGGCAAAATATATCGCCTCGAAAGGCTCAGTGACAATTGATGGTGTGTCATTAACGGTGAATGACGTGAGCGGCCGCCAATTTGGCGTCTGCCTCATTCCGATTACCCGGGCGGCCACCAATCTGGGGAAAGCGAAAGTGGGCAACAGAATCAATTTGGAGATAGATCTAATCGCTCGCTATGTGGCCCGTCTTCTCGGTCAGGACGGCCAGCACCCTCGACCTTAAGCGGTTAAGCCGCTAAAACGCGCGCAGCCAAAGTTTTAGAGTTTAGGAATTATGACCGACAAACCGCATATCATGGTCGTCGAGGCGCGCTTTTATGAGGATCTCTCGGACGCGCTGTGGGAGGGTGCTCAACGGGCGCTCGAAGCCACCGGCGCCACTTATGAGCGCTTTGCGGTCCCTGGTGCCCTGGAGATCCCGATAGCGATGCGGGTGGCGCATCTAGCGGGCGAAACCGGGAAGCTAAAAAGGAAGTTCGACGGCTACTTGGCTTTGGGCTGTGTTATCCGCGGCGAGACCACGCATTATGACACAGTTTGCAACGAAAGTGCCCGGGGGCTTATGGCTCTCGGGATCGAACATGGCCTGGCGATCGGCAATGGCATCCTCACCTGCGAGAATGACGAGCAGGCTTGGGTTCGTGCCAAGGCTAACGAACTCGACAAGGGTGGCGGGGCGGCGCTGGCGGCACTCGCTTTGGTCGATCTTCGCAAGAAGCTGGGCGCCTGACGTGAGTGAAGATAAAGCATTGAGTGCTAAGGAACGCAGTCAGCAATTAGCGCTGGAGCGGCGGGCCGCGCGCCTGGCCGCTGTCCAGGCGCTTTATCAGTGGGAACAGACTGGCGCCGGTCCAGAAGCGGTGATCAGTGAGTTCGGCACCCACCGCCTGGGCAAGTCGTCCGAGAACGAGGAACTGCCGCGCGCCGATCGCAAGTTGTTTGCTGAACTGGTCCGGGGTGTTTCGGCAGACGTCGAAGAGCTCGACGACATGCTTTCCGCCGTGCTCACCGAGGATTGGAGTATCGACCGGTTGGAATCGATCCTGCGCGCCATTATGCGTTGTGGTGCCTTCGAACTGGCGCATCGCCAGGATGTGCCGCCCAAGGTCGTGATCAGCGAATATCTCGCTGTTGCCGACGCCTTTTTTGGCGAAAAAGAGACGGCGATGACCAATGGTGTCCTCGATAATCTAGCGCAGACTCTGCGGCCCGGAGAATTGACCGCGAAGAGCACTATTCGTGGCAAGACTGCGTCCTAAAGACAGACATGCTTGAGGAGTTCGACCTCATCGCCCGCTACTTCAAGCCACTCGCCGCCCGAATGGTTGGTGCTGCGGGTCTTGAAGACGATGCTTGCACTTGGCAGCCTAGTCCGGGGGAAGAGCTGGTTCTTACCGCCGATGCGCTTATCGCCGGCATCCATTTCTTAGTGGACGACCCGGCAGATCTTGTTGCGCGCAAAATGTTGCGTGTCAATCTTTCGGACCTCGCAGCGAAAGGCGCCAGGCCGATCGGTTATCTGATGACGACAGCTTTATCGAGCGAGGTCGACGAGGCGTGGATCGCTCGTTTTTGTCAGGGACTTGCCGCCGATCAAGATGAGTTCGGCATCAGCTTGATGGGCGGCGATACCGTCGCAACGCCTGGTCCACTCAGTTTGTCGCTGACAGCGATCGGCACGGTGCCCATCGGCCGTGCGCCGCGCCGTCGCGATGCCAGGCCGGGCGATGTTATTCTCGTCTCGGGCTCGATCGGTGACGGTGCCTTGGGTCTCAAGGTTTTGCGCCACGATTTCCTTGGTATTGAGGAAAGTCATCGCCAGTTTCTCGCGAGCCGCTATCATTTGCCGCGGCCGCGCGTCGATCTGGGTCGCGCTTTGGTCGAGAGCGGCAAGGTTCACGCGATGATGGACGTTTCGGATGGGTTGGTTGCCGATCTCGCCCATATTGCTGAAGCGTCGAAAGTTGCAGCGACCTTGCACGCGAGCGCGGTGCCGGTCTCCGCGGCCGCCGCGGCGATCCTTGCCGACGATATGGGCTGGCTGCCGCTGATCTTGACCGGCGGTGATGATTACGAATTACTGCTAACGGCGCCGGCATCCGACGTGGCTGATCTGATGGGGATTGCGGCTGAACTTGATCTGTCGCTGACCGCGATCGGTGAGATCGCGGCCGGTACCGATGTCATTGTGGTCGATCGCGACGGCGATGCGTTGGAATTGCCGCGTAAAGGCTATCGGCATTTTTGAGGCGCCGAGCCATGACGATTTGCGAGGTACGCTGCTTTTGGGGAATCAGCGGGTTCGTGTACAGTGGCGCTAACGTGGTGGCCAAGTATGGCATTTTTGAGCGCGCATCGATCTTGGTATGAAAAAACTCATCCTTCTCCTGGTCATTCTGCTAGTGCTTGGCGGCGGCGCGGCGGCGGTCTGGTGGTTTTTTCTCAGACCTCAGGATAATAATGCCCAAGTCGAAGAGCCGCCGCTTCCATCGCCGGTCCTGACGCAAATCGACCTGCCGCTGACCTCTATTTCGATCATCAATGGTAATAACTCCACGCAGCGTATCGACTTCTTGATCACTGTGGTCTTCGACGATGCGGAAAAGCAGAAGAAGATCGAAGAACAGATGCCACTCTTGTTTGACGCGGTGAACACAGAGCTTCACGGCATCTTACCGAGGAAGATGGTGGAGCAGGGCGGTTTCCAACGCAGTTATCTGGAAGAGCGCCTGACCAAAGCGGTAACCGATCGCTTTGGCAAGAACGCCATCAACAAGATTTATATTAAGGACATGCAAGTCTACAAATGACGGGCAGTGGCACGGTGATCGATTCCCCTGCTGGGGCGCATCGCGCCGTTTTTGTCTTGGCGCTGGCGCAGGCGACGGCAATGATCTGCAATTCGATCATGATCGTCACCTCGGGCCTGACCGGCCAGATGCTGGCCGAGCATAAGGGCTGGGCGACCGTGCCGCTGGCCTTCCAGTTCATTGCCACCATGCTCACGACCTTTCCAGCTTCCTTCCTGATGAAACGGGTGGGACGCAAACGCGGCTTTATGCTTGGCGCGCTGATTGGCATCATCGGCGGTCTCATCATGGCGGGCGCGACTTTCATCGCGAGTTTCTGGCTCTTTGCGCTCGGCAATACAATCTTCGGCGTCTCAGCGGCATTTACCTTGTTCTATCGTTTCGCGGCGGCCGAAGCGGCAGATGAAGCTTTCCGGCCTAAAGCCATTTCGCTGGTGATGGCGGGCGGCGTCATCTCGGCACTCGCTGGACCCTATCTTGCGCGTGTGGGGCAGGAGCTTTTTCTGCCGCATCTCTTTACAGGCGGTTTCGTCTTCATCGTCGCACTTTCCGTGCTTGTCGCGTTTCTTTTGCTGCCTTTGCGTCTGCCGCAGGCGGCTGGCGGACTGGCGGGCCATGATACCGCGCCAGCACGACCGCTTGCCGAGATCGTGTTCCAGCCGCGTGCGCTATCGGCCATTATCGCTGCGACGCTGGGTTACGGTGTTATGTCCTTTGTCATGACGGCGACGCCGCTTGCCATGACTTTCTGTGGTTTCGAACTTAAGACTGGAATTGCTTTCGTCATCCAAGGTCATGTGCTGGCGATGTTCGCGCCGAGTTTCGTGACAGGTCACATTATCAAAAAAGTTGGCGAGTACCGTGTCATGGCGGCAGGTATCTTATGCTATGTCGGGTGTTTGGGCATCGGCCTTGCCGGCGTCGACATCCATCATTTCTGGCTATCGCTGGTCCTTCTCGGTCTGGGATGGAATTTCCTCTATGTCGCTGGAACCTCGCAGCTCACCAAATGCTATCGTCCGTCTGAACGCGCCAAGATTCAAGCCTTCAACGATTGTATGG
>CAYOYT010000040.1:0-11625 GCA_964408245.1 uncultured Dongia sp.
ACACGCCGAAGAACGAGCGTGTCGATCTAACGCTGGGCGAAGCGTTCGATATCACGGCTCGCGCGAAGCAGACGGATTACACCAAGCTTTCCGACCGTCTCTATGAGAATTCTTATGAAATCGAGATCAAGAACGCGAAGAAGGAAAAAGTCACTGTCGACTTACGCGAAGCTTTCCCGGGCGAATGGAAGATGATGAGCGAATCGCACAATCACGAGAAGCTCGATTCCAGCACCGCCCAATGGTTGGTCGATGTACCGGCAGAAGGCAGCAGCACGCTCACCTATAAAGTGCGCATCGATCTTTGAGATCACAAAACCTAGAGTGATCAATCCATGGAATTATTTTTACAGAGCACTATAGGAAGCTAGCCTAGTTTATATTCTCCCAGTTAAGCGTTACTGGCCAGAAGAGAAGAAATTATGGATCGATGGACTTAGGGCCGGTCTGCATGAAAGTAGAACATCCCACGAAGCACTTATCCATGCGATGAAGCGAAGCACAAAATGACCGGTCGTGCAAAACTGTAGGTGAGAATGATAGTTGAAGAAACCTTCTCTTATAGCTACACAAGATAGTCGCAAACGCGTGAGGTCGAAAAACATACTAGCAAGGCGGAGCATGTACCCTGCGGTTAAATGAGACCGAATTCTCTTTCTTCTTATAGGAGCAGTTATGCTGATGGGTCTGCGCGCTTTTCTGATCGCCGCTGCTTTTGTTATAACGAGCTGTACGAGTAGTATGACGGACGAAGGCTTCTCGAGCCCTCAGGCACTTTTAGACGAGATTTACGATCATTATGGCAATGGCGAAAATATCAATTACGGCAGCCCAGAAGTGATCGAAAAATATTTCGCACCTGAAATTGCCGAAAAAATAATGGCGGATAATGCAAAAGCGGCTGCTGTTAGGGAAGTGCCGATACTTAATGGCGATCCTTTCATCGATGCACAGGATTGGGAGATCACTGATTTAGCGATCTCCATTGCCAAGTCCAGCACATCTAATGCCACGATTGGCCATGTAACTTTTAAGAACTTTGGTGAAGCAAAAAAGATAAACCTTTTATTGCAAAAGACGATGAAAGGTTGGCAGGTTGCCGATATTGATTCTCTGAGTGGGGAGAGGCTTTCCAAACTTTATGGCATAAAAGGGCTCGCGACATGGTAGGCATGACGCTCAGCAAGACGACCGATCTCGCTCGCAAGTCACATGTGTGCTAAATTATCTCAAAGCCAGATTGCACATTGCAGTCGCTCATTACTGAGAACCTCCGCACACCAAATTACGTGAGACGCCCAGGGCGCGAGGACAGACCCCGCCTTGACGTTGACCGGGGGTGACACAGCTCGCCCCGATAGCGCTTCAGAAACCAGCGTAGAGGAGAATATGGGTCACCTCAATTATCCCTCGGCGGGGTACCAGCAGATCATGCTGCCGCCCATCATGAATTGCAAAAGCCTGCCCAGCTACCCGGTTCACAGAGCCGGGGCGAGGGTTAGTGCTGATGCCGTAATATATAGTCCCGGCACAGATCAGGTTATTTTGGTTGTTAAAAGCTTCACCAATAAAATTGACATGGCAGACTTTGTATTAATTTAGTCTTTGGAAGTGGCAGATGACGATGCTTCAATCGCATGGTCGTAACGGTTGAAGCATCAAAAAGCGGTCTCTTAGCTGATTTCAATTTTAACTGAATCGGTAGCCCACGCCAGGAATGGTCTGGATTAAACTCGGACGTTGCGGATCGTCTTCTAGCTTTTGACGTAGCTGCCTTATATATACCCGAAGATACTCAATGTACTCTCGATGCTCCGGTCCCCAGACATGGGTTAATGCTTGCTGATGTGTAACGACCTTACCGGCATTCTGGGCTAAGTAAACGAGAAGATCGAACTCTCGCCTAGATAATGTAAGATGAACTTCGCCTAGCTTTACCTCGCGTGCCAGCACATCAATGCTCAGATTTCCTACCAGCAGTTTTGCGACATGCCCCTGTTCTTGCAAGCGGTGGCGCAAGGCGGCGCGTACGCGTGCCATAAACTCCTCAATGCCAAACGGTTTCGTAACATAGTCATCTGCACCACTATCAAGTGCTGCGACCTTGCCTGCCTCGTCATTACGTACCGAAAGCACGACGATGGGCACCTGAGAGCGCTGGCGTATAGACCTAATTAACGCGTGGCCATCCATATCTGGAAGACCGAGATCAACCACCACCAAAGCAAGACGATTACTTCCTAAAGCCGCCAACCCAGCTTTGGCAGTTTCGGCTTCGATGACGGTAAAGTCGTGAGCGATCAGGCTGCCTTTAAGAAATCGTCTAATCGCCGGCTCATCGTCAATGATCAGAATTTCTTGTGAAGAACTCATGGCTTCACCTGAAGATCACTCGGAAAACTCAGCGTAAAAATGGCCCCGCGGCGATCTATTCGGTTGGCAGCGCTGACGCTACCGCCCATGGCTTGGGCGAAACCTCGGCAGATGGCAAGGCCTAGCCCTGTTCCAGCACGGCGCCGGTCAGTCCCGGTTACGCGAAAGAAACGATCGAAGATTCGCTCAAGATCGTCAGGGGGAATCCCTGGCCCCTCATCGCAGATAAAGACATTTATTTCTTGTGGATGTGTTTGCACACCTAAGGTGATTTCACTCCCGGGCGGCGCATACTTGGCTGCGTTGTCCAGGAGGTTAAGCAGTATTTGTCCAGTCAACGTTACATCGAGAGTAAGTAAAGGAAGGCTTTTCGGTATATCGAGTCGTATCTTGTGTTGGGCCAGAAGCGGTTTGGCCTGATTAAGTACCGTATCCACCACGTCCATCAGATCTGTTGGCTGCTGAACCGGAGAGAGAGCGTCTGCTTCCAGCCGCGTCATATCGAGAATATTACCAATGAAGCGGTTCAATCGTTCAGCTTCCTCTTGGGTTGTACGAAGCAATTCCTCACGTGTCGCATCGGGAAACTTGTGCCACAGCAAACGCAGGCTGGAAACGGAACCAATGATGGAGGCAAGCGGCGTGCGGAAATCATGCGAAATCGACGTGAGGAGCGCTGTACGCAACTGCTCAGTTTCATTCACCATACGCGCCTTATCGATATCCTGCTTCAAGCTGATACGCTCGATTGCCACTGCCGCTTGATCACATAGCGCATCCAAAAGACGCTTCTGATCTGGCGCGAACATGGGTCCTGTGTCTTCACGATCAAGACCCATAATGCCGACTTTACCGCGCTCTGTCGCTAAAGGCAGGAAAAGGCGCTTAGCGCCAGGCAATGTTTCGGCGCCACGCCCTGCGGACTTACCATGATCCCAAGCCCAGCGGGCCGCGGCAAGATCGGCAGCGTTAAGCTCGTCGTCCGGCGGATAACCACTGCGCACGCTGAGCTCGCCCCCTTCCTTCGGCAGCAGCAAAATGACATGAACGCGCAGCATCAATGCAATCTGGTATGCGACGGCCCAGAGCAGATCATCCATCTCGCCGATCGCTGCCACTTTGCGGCTGAAATTATAGAGTGCGGCTGTTGACGCCACCCGCTGGCGCGAGGCGCGCGCCTCTGCTCGAACCTTAGCCGCGAGATTGCTCGTCAGTATCGCTACCAACAGGAAGAAAAAGAGGGCGATTACATTCGAAGGATCAGTGACGGTAAAAGTATGAATAGGGTCTAGGAAAAAATAATTATAAGTGAGTGTGCTAATAATCGACGCAAAAAGCGACGGCAATAAGCCATACTGTATGGCAGAGAATAGCACTGCCGCCAGAAACATCATCGAAATGTTGGGTAAATCGATAAATTGGTCGATGCCAAGACTCACCATTAAAGCAAGAGCAACAGTGATCGCGCTAGCGACATAAGGCGCGAAGTTAAAGGTAGAAGGAGACTCGATGGTCTCGGCACCATCTGGCTCAGCTTTTATCTGCTGGCCGGCCACGACGTGGATGCCAATATCGCCCGACACGCGAACGAGGTCGCGCACGACCGAGCCATGCAGCATCTCAAACCAGCGCGAGCGGGTGGACTTACCAATGAGGATTTGAGTGATGTTATTGGTACGAGCATAGTCGATGAGGTCACCGACCAAGGCGCTACCCGGCAAAGTGACAGCGTCGCCACCAAGGCGTTCTGCCAGACGCAAAGCTTCGTCAATCCGATCGCGTTCCTTTTCCGATAAATGATGGTAGCGCGTTGTTTCTATATGGATTGCGCTCCAGCGAGCCTGCAGACGATCTGCTGCTCTTTTGGCATAACGCACCAGCGCAAAAGAGGTTGGTTGTTCGTCGATATAGACCAACAACCGATCGCCTGCATCCCATGGCCCGGAGATGGCATGAGCCCGCATGTAATTCAGCATTTGGTCATCGACGCGCTGTGCCGTTCGCCGCAAAGCCAGCTCACGCAGAGCGGTTAGATTACCTTCCGTGAAGTAATGCTGCAAAGCACGATCAGCAGCCTCTTTGAAATAGATCTTGCCCTCTTTAAGCCGCTGAATAAGGTCTTTGGGCGTCAGATCTATTAACTCAATTTCGTCCGCTCGATCGACAATTCGATCTGGTAATATCTCGCGGACGCGCACATGGGTGATCTGCGCGACGACGTCGCTAAGACTTTCAAGATGCTGAATATTGAGTGTCGAATAGACGTCGATGCCTTGCGCCAGCAATTCCTCAACATCCTGATAGCGTTTTGCATGCCGGCTGCCCTCGGCGTTGGTATGGGCGAGTTCGTCGACCAGCACTAGCTGCGGTTTGCGTGCGAGAATACCGTCGATATCCATTTCTGAAAGCGTACGACCGCGATAGTCGATTGATTTAGGCGGGATACAGGTCAACCCACCAACAAGCGCTTCTGTTTCGGCACGGCCATGGGTTTCTACCACACCGATAACGACGTCGACGCCCTCGTCGCGACGTTTACGGCCAGCCAGCAACATTTCATAAGTCTTGCCAACGCCCGGCGCCGCGCCGAGAAAAATCTTAAGATGGCCCCGATGCTCACTTTGCGCCGCGTGCAGGAGCGCGTCGGCGGAAGGCCTATTTAGCGGATCAAGCGCATTGGCCATTGTGTCATGGAATCCATTATGGGATGGCAGCCTCGTCGAGCGCCAGGTTAAGCGCTAGCACATTGACACGCGGCTCGCCAAGAATACCAAAGGTGCGGCCGATAATATGCGTATCTATGAGGGCTTGCACCTGCGCCACTGTCATACTACGCGTTGCGGCGACGCGAGCGACCTGAAAGTAGGCCGCTGCTGGCGTAATATCGGGATCGAGGCCACTCCCCGAAGCCGTGACGAGATCAACCGGAATCGAGTCACCCAATCCTTCCGCCGCGCCGGCCGAAGCGATCCGATCTATAAGTATCTTGGATGTCGGTCCGAGATTTGAGCCCGAAGAGGCCCCAGCATCATATCCATCGACACCAGCTGCTGACGGTCGGCTATGAAAATATCCGGAAGTAGAGAATTTCTGACCAATCAACCGTGAGCCGATCACTCCTTTATCTCGAATAATGAGACTACCATGTGCCTCGTCAGGGAATGCAAGATCCGCTATCCCGGTTATGGCAAGCGGGTAGGCAATGCCTGTGATGAACGTGAGTAGGATCAACATGAGGAGAGCTGGACGTAGCTGCGATAACATACTGATCTCCGTCAGATAATGTGGATGGCGTTGAGAGCAAGATCGATGATCTTGATACCAATAAACGGCACAACAAGTCCCCCAAGGCCATAGATCGTAAGATTGCGAGCCAACAAAGAATGGGCACTCTTGGCTTGATACCGCACGCCCTTAAGCGAAAGCGGGATAAGCGCCACAATGATCAGCGCATTGAAGATTGTCGCTGACAGGATAGCACTCTCTGGTGTCGCCAAACCCATGATATTAAGAATTCCAAGCTGCGGATAAAAAGCCGCAAACATCGCTGGAATGATGGCGAAATACTTGGCGACATCATTGGCAATCGAGAAGGTGGTCAAAGCACCTCGTGTCATGAGCAATTGTTTGCCAATCATGACGATCTCGATGAGCTTGGTGGGATTGCTGTCCAAATCGACCATGTTGCCAGCTTCGCGCGCGGCCTGCGTGCCCGTTTGCATGGCCACGCCAACATCAGCCTGAGCGAGGGCCGGCGCATCATTGGTACCATCGCCACACATGGCGACAAGCTTACCCTTCGCCTGCTCGTCGCGGATAAGTTTAAGTTTTGTCTCAGGGTTTGCCTGCGCAAGAAAGTCATCAACACCAGCCTCAGCTGCAATAGCAGCGGCGGTCAGCGGATTGTCACCCGTGATCATCACCGTGCGGATACCCATGCGACGCAGTTCCTGAAACCTCTCGCGGATGCCACCTTTAACCACGTCTTTCAAATGAATTACCCCAAGCATACGATCGCCATCAGCGACCGCAAGCGGTGTGCCGCCGGCTTTAGCGATACGATCGGCGATCTCTTTTAGTTCTGGTGTGACGACGGCTAGTCCACCTCGGCGTGCCGTCACGAAGTCGATCACAGCGTCGACGGCACCCTTGCGAATGCTCTGGCCATCAATATCCACGCCACTCATCCGCGTCTGCGCGGTAAACGGCACGAAAACGGCGTGCATCGAGGATATCTCGCGCCCACGTAGTCCGTACTTTTCTTTAGCAAGGACGACGATAGAACGTCCCTCCGGGGTCTCATCGCTCAGCGACGAGAGTTGCGCAGCATTCGCCAGTTCTTCGGGTGTTACCCCATTCACTGGTAAGAATTCGGCTGCCAGACGATTGCCAAGCGTGATGGTTCCAGTCTTATCAAGCAGGAGCGTGTCGACATCTCCTGCCGCTTCGACCGCACGCCCGGACATGGAAAGCACATTGAACTTCACCAACCGGTCCATACCGGCAATACCGATCGCAGAAAGCAATGCGCCGATCGTCGTTGGGATAAGAGTGACAAAGAGCGCGATAAGCACGATGACCGACGCGCTGCCACCAGCGTAGTGCACAAAGCTTGGTATGCTGGCAACCGCAAAAAGAAAGATAAGCGTCATACCGGCAAGCAAGATATTCAGCGCTATCTCATTTGGCGTCTTCTGGCGCTTTGCTCCTTCAACCAAGCCAATCATGCGATCGAGAAACGTAGTGCCCTGTGCCGCCGTGATCTTTACTTTGATTTTGTCAGACAAAACACGCGTGCCGCCAGTGACGGCCGACCGATCGCCACCACTCTCCCGGATAACAGGAGCGGACTCACCCGTGATGGCAGATTCGTCGACAGAGGCGATTCCCTCTATTACGTCGCCGTCCCCGGGAATGAGATCGCCGGTTTCGACCAGAACGATGTGGCCGGGTTGCAGTGATAGTGCGGAGACCAGGTCGTAAGATTCCCCAGACGTCCCAAGCTTCTTCGCAGTCGCATTGATGCGGGACTTACGGAGGGCATCTGCCTGAGCCTTGCCGCGTCCTTCAGCCATAGCCTCGGCAAAATTGGCAAAGAGTACGGTGGCCCACAGCCAAGCGACAATTTGCCCTGAAAACGATGTCCCAGCGTCGATGGCGAGATCGCGTATGAAGAGGATTGTCGCGATCACCGCGACCAGCTCGACTGCTAGCATCACGGGATTCGTGTACAACTGGCGTGGGTCCAGCTTGTAAAAGGCAGATTTCGCAGCTTCTGCCAAGATCTGACCGTCAAGCAAGGGTGCTTTACGCAATGTGGTAGACATCGTCTTTGATCCTTAGAAAAGCTGACCAGCCTGTGTCATGAGGTGTTCAGTGACGGGGCCTAAGGCCAGCGCCGGAAAGTAGGTAAGGCCACCAACAATGAGCACGACCCCCGTCAGTAAGACGATGAAAAGTACCCCGTGAGTCGGCAATGTGCCCGCGCTCGCTGCCGTTGATTTTTTGGCAGCAAGTGATCCAGCGATCGCAAGTGTCGGAAGGATCACGAAGAAGCGGCCGATAAACATCGCGATGGCACCTGTAATATTGTAAAAAGGTGTATTGCCAGTAAAACCACCGAAGGCACTGCCGTTATTGGCGGTGCTGGAGGTGAAGAGGTAGAAGATTTCTGAAAATCCGTGTGGCCCACCATCCTGAACACTTTTCAGTGCTTCTGGAAGAACTGTCGCAACAGCGCTGAAACCCAACACGACTAAGGGAATACAGAGGACCGCGAGCATGGTCATTTTGACCTCGCGAGCTTCGATCTTCTTGCCGACATATTCTGGCGTTCGGCCGACCATCAGACCAGCAATGAAGACAGCCAAGACGCAGAAAAGCAGCATGCCATAGAGACCGGCGCCAACACCGCCGATGATCACCTCACCCAGCAGCATGTTAATCATGGGAATCATTCCGCCGAGCGCTGTGAAACTGTCATGCATCGCATTCACAGCCCCACAGGAGGCAGAGGTTGTAACGGCGGCAAAAAGCGCAGAATTGGCAATGCCGAAACGCACTTCCTTGCCTTCCATATTCCCGCCGCTCTGCAAAAGGTTGGCGGCTTGATCGATATTCATAGCTGCGAATGCCGGATTGCCTTCTGCTTCCGCCCAGTAACAAATACTCACGCCCATAAGAAACAGAACACCCATAGCGGCGAAGATTGCCCAGCCTTGACGCTGGTCACCGATCATTCTGCCAAAGACATTGGTAAGACCTGCGCCCACCGCGAAGATTGCCACCATTTGCACAAAATTGGAGAGTGGCGTTGGATTCTCATAAGGATGAGCTGCGTTCGCGTTAAAGAAACCACCGCCATTAGTGCCTAGCATTTTAATGGCGATTTGTGAGGCCACGGGTCCTTGTGCAATTGTTTGGTTAACGCCTTCCAGTGTCGTGGCCTGTACATAAGTATCGAAATTCTGTGGGATGCCTTGTGCCACCAAGAAAAGAGCAATCAAGGTTGATAATGGCAGTAGGATGTAAAGCGTGGCGCGGGTCATATCGACCCAGAAGTTTCCGATTCCGCTCGCAGAGCGCCGAGCAAAGCCACGTATTAATGCTATGGCAAGCGCAATGCCGGTCGCTGCCGACAAGAAATTTTGTACCGTGAGACCAACCATCTGCGTCAGATAGCTCATTGTCGCTTCGCCGGCGTAATTCTGCCAATTGGTATTGGTGACGAAGGAGATAGCCGTGTTGAAGCTCAGATCCGCCGGGACGGCACTAAAATGTTGCGGATTAAGTGGCAGAACATCCTGAAAGCGCATCAAGACGTAAAGCAGTGAAAAACCAGCACCGTTGAAGAGTAACATAGCTATGGCATAGACCGACCAATGCTGATCATCGCGCGGGTTGATTCCACAGATGCGATAGATCGTGCGTTCAATTGGCCGTATGACGAATGATAGGAAAGTCGTTTCGCCGTTAAAAACCCGGGCCATGAAAGCGCCCAAGGGTTTTGTTAGCGCGATGATTACTATGCAGAAGAGCGCTATCTGCAACATACCGTTGGCAGTCATGATATCACCAGATCAGAGTTTTTCAGGCCAGATGACTGCGAAAGTCATGTAGGCAAGGAGCGCGAGGACGCCGCCGCCGCCCAGCAGATAATCAAAGAGCATTCTCGTGCTCTCCTAGATATAGGCACAAGCGTGTGCGTAAGCGCTGGCTGCAATAAAGAGGCACGCAGAAATTATGGTATAAAAAGTGTCGATCATGGCTCACCCCAAAGGAGATTGGTAACTAAAGTGATCGATATGACATTCTCGCGTAAAGGATCGAGAGGTAATGGCAACGGAAATAATAAAGAGAGCATAAAAAATGAGTTAACGGTTTAAAGCCAAGACACACAGGGTTGATCTATGAGATGTCTTCTCGATGCCCCTTCAATATCGCGGCAATTCACTTCCGCCCTTCAAGTGCCTGAATGAATTTTTTCTCCCGTTTTATGCCTCGTATTCTTGGCAAAATGTTGTTTTGCTAAAATGCTAGAAAATTCACTTATAACGAAGAGAAACCGTTGCGACGGCTCAGCCCCGGATATTTCAGTAGCTATATTAAGTTGTTCCAAAATGATCTCGCTGAACTCTCGATCTATGGTTTGAAGAAAAATGTCTTTTTCGGATACACAGGATAACAGAGCGTTTCAGCAATGCTGATGGTAAAAGAATTTAGCTTGTAGAGATGGTTTGATATGCCTGCTTTGCGTCTTTTATGTCGCGCTATTATTTGGGCATTCATCGGCGCGATAGCAACGCCGCTTTTCGGCGGCGTTGTTATGGTGGTTATTACCAGTTTCAATCCTAAATGCGGAACGCCCGGCGACAACGGTGGGTGCGAGATGGGTACTGCAATCATCT
Source organism: uncultured Dongia sp. (assembly GCA_964408245.1). Taxonomy (GTDB): domain Bacteria; phylum Pseudomonadota; class Alphaproteobacteria; order Dongiales; family Dongiaceae; genus Dongia. The sequence continues at coordinate 10,281 of CAYOYT010000040.1, forward strand.
TCGTCGCCCTCATCCCGATCGGTGCCGTCATATTTTTTCTTGCTGTGATCTTAAGAGCGCTTTTTCGCACTTTAGAACTTGAGCTTCCGGAGTAGATAAAGCTACCCTCTTCAAAGACACGTGATCTCATAATAGAGCTAGAGAAGACAGGTCATTTTAAGATTTAGAAAAGGCGACGCAGGGACAGCATATAAGCGGCGCTTTAAAGTAATGAGAGAACGTCAGAAAGTCGGCGGTCTGGTGCAGCGGAGGCAAAAGCTCTTCCACTCGGCGCCACAGCTATAGAAGCGTTCCGGTCAATCTTGTCAGCCAAAATTCCGATCGTTACTGCACCCAACGGAATAGCAGCCAGATTTAACTTGGCAGCGGTACAGGCCCATGTTCAATATTTCATCGAACGTTGCGCGCCTCAATAATCCGATCACATATACTTACTCAGGAACGCCCTACGTGCACGATTCATCTGTCACATTTCCTAATATTGAAGGTATCAGGTTAACGACGCAGGAGAACAGCAGGATAAACGTTTGGGCTGACGCCCCGTCGGCGGCCTCCATTCAAAAATTACTAGAATGGCTTCCTGTCAAATGGAAACTAGGGTTCTATGATAAATTTTATCCGTCGATGACCGATCCTGGCGCTTACGTTTCGGTGTTACGAAAAGAGGAGGTATTCATCTACAAGCTGGGAAATCATGGCTGGTCAAGCGATTGGCTAAAGCAGAGCCGCGAGCTGATCGCGGCTTGGATGCATATGAATCTTCATTGCGATGGCTCTACTTCATACACAATAGAAGACGCGATTTTCCAAATAGACCAAGATAAAAACTTGCAACGTCTATTTTCATTCTGAATAAATCAGTATGGATGGCCCACCTTAGTTCTTTAATGAACAATCGACAGATGGGCCTTGGCTGCTTTGGTAATGGTGCGTCTCGCCAAGGCTGCGTATTCGCCTCGCTAAGGACAATTCCAGCACTTATCGGTCTTTTACTTCCTTGAAGCCGGCGATACAAAATGTCCAACTAAGCACGGAGGGCATTTGGCAGACATTTATCTCAATTTAAATGAGTCGCGCCATCTTTCGAATAATTCAAAAGCAAGAAACCGGGTATTTCTCCCAAGCGCCTAAAGTTAGGTTGATGCGCCTTAAGCCAGCATAATCTGACATTGCTGGCTTTGACGAGAAACAGCCACCGCGTGTCAATAGTTGTAATCATTAATAACCTTCACATTGGGCCAATTCATGCTGGATTACGGTGCACTTTTTGCTTTGTCCACGTCGGTGCGCGAAGGGAGCTTCGAGCGTGCCGCCGCAACGCTCGGTGTAACAGCATCTGCTGTTT
>CAYOYT010000041.1:0-11384 GCA_964408245.1 uncultured Dongia sp.
GTGACGAACTCACCGAGATTCTGACCTGCGGGCGCTCCCTGGTTGGCGAAATAGAACTTCACGCCAGCCGGTACATTCTCTGCATAGCGTGGATCGGCCATGACATCGGCAATCTTAAGCTCATATCGCGTGTCACGCGCTTGCGCCGGCAAAGCCTGAAGCATCGTCGCCGCCATAAAGGCTAGAGTAATCAAGGCTAATTGCTTCCACATCATTTGCTCCCTGTTTCGAATCGTCCTTTCCAAGCTGTTTACCACTGGCTTCGGCGACCGTGGAAGAATTGATGAAAATATCGACAGCTAAAGAACAAGCTATGACAGTGTTCCCAAGTTTTGTATGAAAGAACACGAGGTTAACCATTTTACTTCCCGATTTTTCAAACTATGCCTAATCTATTTTTCGGTATGTTCGTAGATATCGAACATACTTGTCTTTAATTGATAAATTAATGTCTTCTGTAGTTAACAAAAAAGACCGAGTTAGGCTAATCATTCTATTCGGGTCAAGTATCAGCGACCAAGGTAAGCGTTCCATGTCTGGAAACGAAGGTGAACTCCGTCCATCAATTGCTATCAGTCGGAGTAAATGCTGCATCTGCAATGATGCATTGTTCGCTTAACACTTACAAGGAGTGTCATGTCATGCGCCGCGATATCAAAATCGATGAGATCCGCGCTTTGATCGCCCTCGTTGATTGCGGAAGTCTCGCCAAAGCTGCGGCCGTTGTCGGGCGCACCGAATCCGCCCTCAGTCTCCAGCTTAAGCGGCTGGAGGAGTCCGCCGGGGCGACACTCCTTGAGAGGCAGGGGCGGCGCCTGGCTTTGACCAATGCCGGGCATGTTGTGCTCGATCAAGGACGTAAGCTCGTTGCAGCACAACATCAATTGCGCAGTCTCGCCTCAAGCAACAATAGTGACTCCCAAGCGCCGAGTGAGATCGGGGGGACAATTGCAAACTTGCCTATCCACGCACCCATGCGCGTGACGGTATCACCGGAAGGTCAATTTCGCGAAATGCGGCCAGTGAAGTCTTTCAAGGAAAACCTCGGCGGGTCAATGCTGAGCGCAGTCTATGAATATTGCGCTGTCAGAGGCGAGCAGCACGAACCGGTCGATTTCAATAGTTTGACGGCCCTCGCCGCCCGTTGCACAGCCCATTATGTAATAGCGGTCGTGAGACTAAGCGAAGATAATGAGATAGAAGTGACGGAACTGGCCGCTACACTCGGCGGCGATCCCAGCGACACCAGCAAAAGCCCTGACCGCATCGCCAGTTCTTACGCACGTATCAAATCTTTGCTCTCTTATGTCGGAAAGATCGAGTTACCGATCACCTGGACTGGCGCTTGTATTCTCGACGGCCATCAAGCAAATTGCGCTGAAACTCTCGCTTTTCCGCTTCAACACACGGACGGTGATGGCAAGACCTTCTTGCTTGCCAGCGAAGTCAGCATGACTGAACGTTATTTGTTTCCTGCCGGGCTGGAAATGACAATGGTGCCAGCACCTGAACTGGTGCAGGTTTCGACCGACGACGTAATGCCGCCGCTCTATCTCCTTTCCGGAAACAATGCCACACCCTCCCGGATGCAGGCAGCATAGCAGGCTTCTTCATATGGAATGACACGCGATGGATTCTTCGGGGCAAGATGACAATCTGCAAATCGGCAAGCGGTTGCGGGAACGACGCCAAAAGCGCAATCTGACACTGGATCAGCTTGCTCTTGATGCGGGTCTAACAAAGGGATTTCTGAGCGACGTCGAGCGGGATAAAGCAGCGCCATCGATGAGATCGTTGCTGCGCATCTGCCGATCTTTGCAGATCTCAATCGGTTCCCTCTTGCAATCGTCGTCATCCAATCTTGTCAGAGCAAGCGAGCGCAAGCGGATATTCTTCGGTGACCCTGGTATCGACGATTACCAATTGACGCCGTCAAAACAGAACCGACTGATGGCTTTGCTCACAGAGATTGCGCCAGGCGCCCGCGCTGGTGAAAAACCCTAAGTTTTCACAAGTGAAGAAGAATTCTTCCTAGTCCTAAAGGGCGCGATTGCGATTTCCGCTGACGGTATTGATTACGAACTCCAGACGGGCGATGCACTGACGTTAGACGCTAGAAAACCACATGTTTTCTGGAATCTCTCGACAAACGATCCGGCGACCGTTCTTATGATTTTTACCCCACCGCCGCAATAGAGCGTCGTCGCCCCTCTTCTTGAGATGACGCTGCGGCCGTCTTATAATATCTGCAGTCCTTAACCACTTGATGGCAAAGCTAGATGGTTGGTACGTCCAGTTCAATGCCAGCTGCGCAGCCACTGCCGCCGCGATTTAATTTTCTGCTGCAGCCAGAATTTCCGCTGAACGCGCTGGTACTGGCGAGCGAGGCGCTGCGGATTGCAAATCAGAATTCAGGACGCACTCTTTTTTCCTGGCTGTTATGCTCAGAAGACGGTGAACCGGTCAGAGCCAGCAACGGCATGTGGATGTCGGTCGACGGGGGCGTCCATGACGCACCGAGAGCAGATTACTATCTGGTGTTTGAAGGTAATCTTGGTCCACGGCAAACCTCGCCGAAATTTCTGAACTTGCTGAGGTCCGCCATTCGTTTTGGTGCCACGGTAGTAGGGGTAGATACTGGTGCCTTTGCAATGGCTGAAGCAGGACTTGTCGGCGAGCGCAGGGCTTTGGTCCATTGGGAAACCGCCCATATTTTTAAAGAACGGTTTCCTGATCTTGCCGTCGATGATCAACTCTATCTTCTTGACGGTCAGAGGGCATACACGGCTGGCGGTGTCGCTACACTCGATTTGATGCTCGCCCTCATCAGCCGGCATTACGATCAAGCACTCGCCAACGAAGTTGCCAACGCATTGCTTCACACACCCAGGATCGCCGTGACGCCGCAACGGCTGAATGCAGAAAAGTTGCCACTGACTGCCGCTTCTACCACATCATCACACCATGGAGATGCGCGACATCTCAAAGGTACTGTGCCACGCTTATTGTCAGATCGACTGGTACATTTGATGGAAGACAACCTCGATTTTCCGCTGTCGCTCGAGGCACTTGCGGAGAAGCTAAACACATCTTCAAGGACAGTGACCAGAGAGTGCCGGCGCAGCTTTGACCAAACACCGATGGCCCTTTACCTACGTATTCGTCTGCAATCGGCACGAAACATGCTTTTCTATCAGCAGCTGAGTATCAAGGATGTTGCCCTTGCTTGCGGGTTTTCTTATTCGTCGGCGTTCTCACGTGCCTTCAAGCAGCAATTCGGTGTCGGGCCGCGCGCGTTTCGCGCCGAAATTCGCCGCCAGCAATCGCAAGCTGTTCGCCCGGAAATTCGCCGCTTATCCCTGAGTATTCGCCCGAAAACCACGGACTGACAACGGGCGAACGCTGCTGGAAAAAAAGATGCCGCAGATAAAGCGACATCGGTATCTGGCCCAAATCAACGCTGGCATTCGTTTGCCACGAGCTCCCCAGCTTTTTAGCGATCCCAAAGAGAAATAGCGATGTTCTCGCCGCTAGCCGAAACGCACTGCGTGACACGTAGCATTCGAGACCCCCGGCACCTTGGCCTTTAATGTTAATTATCTGTCTCTATTGGTTCAGCCACCAGATTGATTTGCGTAGATGATTATCGTGGGAGTGCTGGCTAAAGATGAGATGCGGTCTACAAGCGTCACGCGCGGCCGGCTTGATGCAGATTAAACATCGACTGAATCGAACCAGACGGCATGCCCATGGCGTGTCGTAAAGGAGATGTCTGACCTGCGTCGACGACACAACAAGGTGCGTAACACGATGACGAGGCAAAGATGACGAGAACGCCGGAACAGCTGAAGCAAAGATTAGAGGGCTGCTATGTAACGATTCCAACGCCCTTTATTGACAGTGCCGGTTGGCCGCTCGACCTTGAGGCGTTGCGCAAGTATACGCGCTTTTTACTTGATAGCGGGCTTAATACTGATAACGCCACATTCCTCGCGGGGGGCGCCGCTGGCGACTTCTCTACCATGAGCTTCGACGAACGTCTGAAGGTTGTCGAAACAGTGGTGAAGACAGTGGATGGGAAAGTCCCGGTTGCAATGGGCGCGCAGACCACGAGCACGCTGGAACTCGAGCGACTGGCGACAGCAGCACAGACTATCGGCGCCGACTTCATCCAAGTCTCATGTCCCTATTATTTCTCTCATGGCGAAGGCGATTTCGAAGAATTTGTCCAGGCCGCAGCTACTGCTGCCCCGCAGACCGGCATCATTGTCTACAATACGTTCTGGACTGCCACAAATCTGTCCTTTGTCATGGTCGAAAGGTTAGCAAAAATCCCCAACGTTGTCGGTCTCAAATGGGCGACACCGCGCACAGACGCGATGGAGTTCGAGGACGTCACCACGCATTTTTCCAAACGTTTCACAATCATCGATAACAACTTATTCTTTCCCATGAGTGCCATGCCTGCCCTCGGCGCTCGCGCCTTTGAAGTCCATCTATGCAATTTCTGGCCGGAATGGGGTATAAAATTGATCAAAGAGGTCAAGGCTGGTAACTATACTGAAATCGCCCGCATGATGGTCGAAGAGGCGATGCCCTTCTACAAGCTGTGGGTTGATATCGAGCGCAATTACACGAGCGGAGACGGCTATCTTGACAAATTGTGCATGGAGCTGATCGGTCTGCCGTCAAGTCGCTGCCGGCCGCCAACCCGTGACGTGCGTAAGCTTTATCGTGCCGCGACGCTGGAGATGATGCGCAAGATCGGCGTGCCGCGCCTGGTCAAATCGTAAGACCACGAAAGATATTTGTAGCAGGTGACGACCGAACGATATCAATCACACAGGAGGACCATACCATGATCGCACTTACACATCTTATTCGGGGTGCTGCGGTGAGTGTCGTTTTGGGATTCGGCTTTGTTCAGGTTGCGCAGGCGGAAGATGATGTGCGGCTGCGCCTCAACTGGATGTATTATGGTTCGCATGCCGGTTTCGCCTATGGCAAGGACAAGGGTTATTATAAAGACGTCGGCATCGATCTCGACATTCGTTCTGGCAATGGATCCGGCTCAGCGCACCGCCTCGTCGCGAATGGGGACAGCACTTTCTCTTACGGCTCCTGCGCATCCATGATGAATCTGGCAGCGCAAGGCGCGCCGTTGATGTCTGTTGCAGTGATCGATGCGATGGGAACTGAGGCCATTATTGTACGGCCGGATTCAGGCGTCAAAGACATCAAGGATCTAAAGGGAAAGACCCTGCTCACGACCTCCAATGCTGGCGTGAATACTTTCTTCCCGCTTGTGCTCAAAAATGCTGGGCTCGCCGAAGGCGACGTCAAGATCACCAACGTCCCGGATGGTGCACTTGTCTCGTCCTATCTACAAGGCGCGGGCGATGCGGTCGGTATTCTAGGCGGGCTCGACGACAAACCGGCAGAAATCAAGGCCAATGGTGGTGCCGCACCCCTCACCTTCCCCTATTCCGATTACGGTGTGAATCAGGTCGGCTATTGTGTTGTGACGACAACCGATACGATTGCCAAACAGCCGGATTTGGTGAAGCGCTTCGTGGCAGCGACAGTAAAATCCTATAAAGAAACCGAGACAAACCCAGATGCCGCGATTACCTCAATGGCTGATATCGTCGGCGGATCGATGGCTGAGGAAGCTGGTAAGGCGCAGGCGCGCGAGGTTCTCGATGTCACGCTCAACGTGCTCTACTCGAAGACCAACGAGAACAAGGTATTGGGCTTGAATGTAGCGAAGGATTGGGCGGACATGTTGAAGTTGATGCAGGATTTTAACGACCTCAAGAGCGATAAACCCGCCACAGCTTTCTATACGAACGACTTTCTGCCCTGATCTGATTCAAGGTAGCTGGCTCCCGGCAGGAAAGGTAGTAGGAGCAGGCCTTCCTGCCGGGGAAATATAAAGGGGAGTATTGCCTTGTTGACAGGGGCAACCGTCGCCATCAGGGCGGTCAAAAAGGTGTTTGGATCGGGTGCCGACGAAGTGCATGCCTTCGGCCCAGCAAATTTGGAGATTGGCGCCGGTGAGTTCGTTTCCCTTCTAGGTCCGTCGGGCTGCGGAAAATCAACTTTGATGCTGATGATCGCCGGCCTGTTGGAATCGAGCGACGGTGATATCGTCATCGATGGCGAGATAGTACAGGGACCTAGAACCGATATCGGCATCATGTTCCAGGAAAACACACTGGTGCCATGGCGAGATATCTACGGCAATATTTCGCTGCAGCTGGAATTACGCGGCATCGACCCTAAGGCGAACGCTCAGCGCATTCATGATCTGCTCAAAACGGTGCGTCTGGAGGGGTTCGAGGCACGCCTGCCACACGAGCTTTCAGGCGGCATGCAGCAGCGTGCCACTTTTTGCCAAGCAATGGTCCACGATCCACAAACAGTCCTGCTCGACGAGCCATTGGGCAAGCTCGATGCTATGACGCGCGAAAGCATTCGCACCGATCTTCAGGCCCTGTGGCTGCAAAAGCGCCCAACAGTTATTTTTGTGACGCACAGCATTGAGGAGGCGGTGCAACTGTCTAGCCGAGTTTGCGTGATTACGCCGCGTCCAGGTCGCATCGATCGCGAGATCGAGATCGATTTACCATGGCCACGCAATGCCGAGGTTAAGCGAAGCGATGCCTTCATCTCATATGTTCGAGATATCCAGGAGATTTTCCATGGCTACGGCGTCCTTTAGACCGCCAGAAGAACCGCCCGCGAAAGCAAAAACGTCAGCTCGGTGCGGCCTGATCGGATGGCTGACTCAGTCATGGATGCTGCTGCTTTTTTTCCTGATGTTCTTTGCCGGCTGGGAAATCTCGATCTCGCTGTTCGATGTCCCCGCTTACATTCTCAACCGCCCAAGCGAGATCGTCACCAACGGCTGGTCCGACATCAATCGCCTGCTATCCTATTTTTACATCACCGGACTGGAGACGGTACTTGGCTACGTCGTTGCCGTGGTGATTGCTGTGCCAATGGGCCTTGCAATTGCTTTTTCGAGTATCTTGCGGAGAACCATCTATCCGTTTTTTGTCAGTATCGAAATGACGCCGAAGATCGCCTTTGCTCCCCTTTTTATCTCCTGGCTCGGATTCGGCCTACTACCGAAAATTATCATTGTTTTTTTGGTCTGCTTCTTTCCCGTTGTGCTTAACGCCATCTTGGCATTTGGCTCGCTGAGCGAAGAGTTAACACGTTTCTGCCGATCGACCGGGGCAGGATGGTTTCGCGTTTTCGTCAAAGTGCGGTTACCGGCGGCTTTGCCGCAATGCTTCGTGGGCTTCAAATACGCAGCACTCAATGCGACCGTTGGTGCCACCATTGCTGAATTCATTGGTTCCGATCAGGGGCTCGGCTTCTATATTCAGATTTCAACCGGAAACATGCGGCCAGATCTCGCTTTTGCGGGCATCTTTCTGTTGACTATTCTGGGTTTGCTGATGTTCGGGGCTGTGACGCTTGCGGAACGGCTGCTCATTCCATGGCATATTTCCGTGCGTCGCCAATCTTGATCATCAAAGGATAAATTATGAGTCTAACTCTAGAGCAAGCACGCGGTATTGCCGCCAAGTTGCGACCCAATTCCAAGGCTTTCATCGGCGGTAAATTCGTCGATGCGACAGGCGGCAAGACCTTCACAACGATTAACCCAGCGACCGGCAAGCCGATTTGCGAAGTTGCCCATTGCTCCGCAGCAGATGTAGACACCGCCGTCGCGGCGGCCAGAAAAGCTTTCCAGAATGGCAGTTGGTCGCGATCAGCGCCGGAGCATCGCAAAGCCGTTTTGCTGAAACTAGCGGCACTGCTGCGTGAAAACGCTCACGAACTGGCAGTGTTGGAAAGTGTCGACAGCGGGAAGACGATTACCGACTGTCTGCACGAGATCGGCAATGAAGTGCCAAACTTTTTCCAATGGTATGCCGAGCTCATCGACAAGACCTTCGGCAAAGTGGCACCGACCGGAGACCACGCCTTGGCCTTTATCGTTAAGGAGCCAGCGGGCGTCGTCGGCCTTGTTCTGCCATGGAATTTCCCGTTACTCATGGCGGCATGGAAGTTGGCACCCGCTCTCGCCGCCGGTTGCTCGACATTGGTCAAACCTGCAGAACAGACGCCGCTCTCGATCATTAGATTAGCTGAACTAGCATCAGAGGCAGGGCTTCCAGACGGCGTTCTTAACGTTCTGCCTGGACATGGCGAGACCACAGGCCAGGCGATCGGCCGTCATAATGATATCGATATCGTTTCCTTTACCGGCTCGACAGAAGTTGGCGGTTATTTCCTGCGCTACGCGGGCGAAAGCAACCTCAAGGTTGTCGGATTAGAAATGGGCGGCAAGAGCCCTTTTATCGTTCTCGACGATGCAGACCTCAACGATGATTTGATCGGCCATGCGACGAACTCCGCTTTCTGGAATGGCGGCCAGAATTGCTCGGCCAATATGCGACAGATCGTTGACGCCCGCCTCGTGGATTCTTTTGTTGAGAAGGTCAGTAGACGAGCCGCCGCCTATCGGGTTGGCGATCCATTAGATCCAGCGACCGAGATTGGTGCCATGGTAACGAAAGAGCATCTGGAACGTGTCGCCGGCTATATCGATAAAGGCGTTGGCGAAGGGGCTCGGAAGCTGACGGGTGGCCGGCTCGACCGACCAGGGTATTTCGTGTCACCGACTGTCTTTGCCGGCGTAACGCCGCAGATGACGATTGCACGAGAGGAAATTTTCGGGCCGGTCCTCGGTGTGCTGGCGGTCATGAATCTGGACGAGGCGTTGAGCGTTTCCTGCGACAGCGATTACGGCCTGCACGCAACTGTTTTTACCCGCGACATTGACAGAGCTTTATATCTGGCTCGTCGTCTGCCTTGTGGCACGATCTCGATCAATGGCTTCTCGGAAGGAGATATCAAGACACCCTTTGGCGGGTTCAAGCGATCCGGTTCTCTCGCGCGTGACAATGGAACCGAGGCGATGGATCAATACCTGCAGACCAAATCCATCTGGATCACGCGCGGACTCGCCTGAGCATGCGCATTGCCCTTTGCATCGACCTCAGTGGCACACAACAAGCACGGCTAAGTAGCAGCGTCGATCCTGACGAGATTATGGACCGAATTGGGCAAGACCATCCCGTCAACTGCTTGTCCGGTTGTGAAGTCGTTTTTGGCAACCCCTCCCCGGCATGGTTGTCTGGTGCTGAGGAATTGCGTTGGGTGCAATTGGAATCAGTCGGCTTTGGCGAATACACCGCTCTCGATTGGGGAAAACTCGGCACCCGTATCGTCATGAGCAATCTTGCCGGCTTCTTTGCCGAGCCAGTCGCGGAATCGGCCCTGGCGGGCATTCTCTGTCTGTTGCGAGGCATTAATCGCTTGGCGCACCTTCAGAATGAGAAACAATGGGATGGGGATCAGCTTCGCACCGGCCTCGGCGTGCTGAATGGTGCGAAGGTCGTGATGGTCGGTTACGGTGCGATCAATCGTCGGCTGGCGGAATTGCTGGCACCTTTCAGCTGTCGGATTCTAATCCTGCGGAGCAATTCTCGGCCCTCCGAATTAGACGAAGCCCTGTCTGGTGCCGACGTTGTCGTCTGTGCAGCACCAGACACCCCGGCCACCCGCAATGTTTTTAATGCCGCTCGTTTGGCACGTCTGCCCGCCCATGCCATCTTTGTAAATTTTGGTCGCGGATCAATCGTCGATGAGGCAGCGCTTATCGTAGCTCTAGCGGCGAAACAATTGGGCGGCGCGGTGCTCGATGTTACCCGCAGCGAACCGCTGCCGCCAGATCATGCGCTTTGGACCTCCCCCAACGTGCTTCTCACCCAGCATTCCGGTGGTGGTACCAGGGATGAGATCGACCGCAAGATCGATCATTTTCTAGCCAATTTGGAGCGCTATCGCCGTGGTGAAACGCCTGAAGGTATCGTCGATTTGAAGCGAGGATATTAATGCCTAGTATTATTAACGTGCGATGCATTCTGCTGAGCTCACCTTATGCCGATGCAGACGACCCGGAAATCAAGGAATGTTTCCCAAACGGTCCGAAACGGACCATCGGCATGGTAGAGATCACGCTTGATAATGGTATCAAAGGTATTGGCGAAGGTTATCTCGCCGTCTTTGCCCCGCTTGTGTTCAAGTCGATAGTCGATCTATGCCGGCCCTATGTCATGGGCAAGGACGGCTTCGACATCGCGCATCGGGTGAGAGATCTCCGCAGCCTCTGCGATTATTGGTCGTTACAAGGAGCGGCGCGCCATGTCATCGCTGCATTTGAGATCGCTTTGCAGGATGCCAAGGGCAAAAGTCTTGGAAAACCGGTCTACGATATACTCGGCGGCGCCAAGGCGGAATCCATCGAAATCTATGGCAGCGGTGGCTGCTGCGATGCCAAGAGACAGTTCTTGCGCGAACTTGATCTGCTCGATTCTCTCGGCATCAAGATCTACAAGATTCGCTCCGTTAAGCGCGACATTCTTCGCACGGTTTGGGCTCTTGAACAGTCTGGTAAACGCGGCATCAAGGTCGGTGTCGATATGTGCCAGAACCTCGCCGATCCACCGCAGGAGGTAGATGACGTTGTCGCTTTTGTCCAGGCTGTGCACGCACGTACAAGCCATCGCATGGCCTTCATCGAGGAGGCCATTGGTCCGGATGCTCCTGAAGGTTTCCGCGAACTTCGCAAACGCATCGATGTGCCTGTTTGCGGCGGCGAGGTCATCACGACGCCTAAAGAGATGATCGAGCGTCTCAACGCCGATGTCTACGAGTTCGTCCAGCCGGACGCGTCAGTAATGGGCGGGATATCTGCCGTAATGGATGTTTTTGCTGCTGCCAGGAAGAAAGGCGTCGGTGTTGTCGTTCATGCCTGGGGCGGTGTCGCCGCCATCATGGCGAGCTACCACGCCGCCTTCGCTGCTGGCGGCAAGCTGGTAGAATATCCAATGCTGGCGTTTTCACTGGGCGCGGAGATGATTGGCGATCAGGGCCGTATAATCGGTGGTCGCCTCTTGCGACCGACTGCGCCCGGACTTGGCCTGACGCTGACATCGGAGATGGAAGCGCGTTATCGTTTTGATGAAGCTGCTGTTTATTCTTGCGTGCTACACGATTGGGGTCCACCGCCCGATTCCTATTGGAACGGGAATTAAAAGAAGATTTAGGCAATAGGTGTCCGCATGGTGACGAATTCTTCCGCCGCTGTCGGATGAACCGCGATTGCAGCATCGAATTGCTCCTTGGTGGCGCTCATCTTTACAGCGATGGCAATCGCCTGGACAATCTCTGGCGCATCCATGCCCACCATATGGGCGCCCAGAACGACCTGAGACTTACGTTCCACCACTAGCTTCATA
>CAYOYT010000042.1:0-5955 GCA_964408245.1 uncultured Dongia sp.
CACCTTGCCGCCATGCTGCTATGCCAGTTCATCTGGGGCGTCAATTTCGTGGCGGCCAAATATGGTCTGATGCATTTCCAGCCACTTTTCTTTGTTGCGATGCGGTTCAGCCTGGTAGCGATTCTGCTGCTGCCCGTGGTCGGCTTACCGAAGCGAAAGCTGAAGCAACTGATTCCCTTATCGACGACGATGGGTGTCATGCATTTCTCCCTTATCTTTACCGGCATGCGTTATCTCGATGCCGCAACCAGTTCCATTGCCGTACAGCTGCAAGTGCCATTTGCTGCGATTCTGGCCGCCATCTTCTTTAAAGAAACCCTGGGCTGGCGCCGTCTTGTCGGCATGATCGTGGCCTTCGCCGGCGTCGTTCTCATTGCTGGTGAACCGCGCTTCATCGGTAATCTGTGGCCACTCCTCTCGGTGGTCGGCGCGGCGCTTGTCTGGGCGACGGCCAATGTACAGGTCAAGGCTTTGGGCGACGAATTCGATGCTTTGCAACTCAACGGCTACATCGCCATCCTCGCGGCGCCGCAATTGCTGGTTGTTTCCTTCCTCCTCGAAGGCGATCAATGGCCGCAGGTGCTGAACGCCAGCTGGGTCGGTTGGGCGGCGCTGCTATTCCAAGCCATCATTGTTGCCATTTTTAGCTATATCATCTGGTACAACATGATGCGGCGCTATCCGGTCAACCAAGTGATGCCCTTCACTTTGCTGCTGCCCATGATCGGCGTGCTGTCTGGCCACCTGTTGCTGGATGAGGTGATCACGTGGCAGATGATGCTCGGCGGCTTAGCGACACTCGCCGGCGTGGCTATCGTCGTTATTCGTCGACCCGCGGTGGTGGCACCTTCAACCAAGACCGGTATCTGACTTCATGATCGATGCTCCTTCTCCCAATCACGATGACCGCGGCGGCCATCCCGTCGATATCCTGCTCATGCATTACACCGGGATGCAGAGTGGGGCAGCAGCCATCGCGCGGTTGCAGGATGTCGCGGCCAAGGTCAGCGCGCATTATGTGGTGGAGGAAGATGGCCGCGTCTTTCGTCTGGTGCCAGAAGATCGACGCGCTTGGCATGCCGGGGTTTCATCTTGGGCCGGGGCAACGAACATCAATCAACGTTCTATCGGTATCGAGATCGTCAATCCGGGCCATGAATTCGGCTATCGCACCTTTCCAGCGGCGCAGATGGCGGCAGTTAAGGAATTGTCCCTCGGTATCATCTCGCGCCACGGCATAGCGGCCTCACGCGTCATCGGCCACAGTGACGTGGCACCCAGACGCAAGGAAGATCCCGGCGAGCTGTTTGATTGGCGCGACCTCGCCATCGCCGGTATTGGCGTGTGGCCGGCGGCGACGGCGGCGGATTGGAGCGACGGCGCCTTTTTCACCCATCTCGAACGCTATGGCTATGATGTCGGCGACGAAGCCGCCGCCGCGCGCGCCTTTTGTCGACATTTCCGGCAGGCGAAGATCGCTGATATGCCGGACAGCGAGATGATCGCCATCCTCAACGGCCTGCTCCAGGGGAACTGAATTGATGCCGATGTCGTGGCCGAGCGTCTCACCAGGTGATCCGGTCGCGACGATCGAGACACCAGCACTCATTGTCGACCTCGATGCCTTTGAGGCCAATCTAACAGCTATGTCCGATTACGCCCGCAGCAAAGGCGTGCGGGTGAGGGCCCATGCCAAGACGCATAAATCCGCCGAAATCGCCAAGCGCCAGATGGCGCTAGGTGCGGTGGGCGTCTGCTGCCAAAAGGTAAGCGAGGCTGCGGCTCTCGTTGCGGGCGGCGTCAGCAATGTGCTGGTCAGCAATGAGGTGCTGCATCCAGCAAAGCTCGCACGGCTTGCGAGCTTGACCGGTAAGGCGCGGATCGGCATCTGCGTCGACAGTGATCTAGGACTAGATCGGCTGCTGGCGGCGGCAGCGGGCGCGGCCGCACCGATCGATGCCTATGTCGAGCTGGAAGTTGGCGGTCAGCGTTGCGGCGTTACCTCGACCGCGGATGGCCTAGCGCTCGCCAAACGCATTGCTGCCGGCAATGCGCTACGCTTCGGCGGCATTCACGCCTATCACGGCAGCGCGCAGCATTTGCGCATGCCGGCCGAGCGCACGGCGGCGATCGATATCGCCGTCAAGCGCGCAGCTGAATTGTCGGCGGCGTTGGTTCAGCAAGGTATCGACGTGCCCGTCGTGACCGGTGGCGGTACTGGTACCTTCGTCAACGAGGCCGGCAGTGGCGTTTATAATGAGATCCAGCCTGGCTCTTACATTTTCATGGACAGGGATTACGCTGACAACACAGCGGACCCTCAAACTCCACGATTTCGTCATAGCTTGTTTGTGCTCACCTCAGTCATGAGCCGGCGCGAGGATTTCGCCGTTATCGATGCGGGATTGAAGGCGCATGCTATCGATAGTGGCTTTCCTATCATCGCGGGGCAGCCCCATCTTACTTTTGATAACCCCTCTGATGAGCACGGCCTCATTCGAGGCGATCATCTACCAAAGCTTGGCGAGACACTTCGACTGATTCCTGGCCATTGCGACCCCACAGTCAATCTTTATGACTGGATCATTGCCGTGCGCGATGATCGCGTAGCGGAGATTTGGGCGGTGGATGCGCGCGGGGCCGTGACATAGCTGTTGTCTCGGTAAAGTTGTCGTTAAAGGGTAAATAGCGTCCTAAATAGGCATGATTGCATTTTGTCGCGGGGGTCTGCACAAGTAGATGCCTAAACTCATTTTCTCGCGGACAAGATGACTCTCACCCACCTCGACCCAGCCCAGATCCTGGCCGACGCAACTATTCCGGAACTGCCCAATCATTACCGCGGCAAGGTGCGGGATAATTACGACCTTCCCGATGGGCGGCGCATCATCATCGCCAGCGATAGGCTTTCCGCCTTCGATCGCATTCTGGCCAGCATTCCCTTCAAGGGCCAGGTGCTGACCCAGACCGCGCGCTATTGGTTTGACGCGACCAGGGATATCTGCCCCACTCCTGTGTTGGAATATCCTGATCCCAATGTGGTGATCGGTCAGCGCTTGACCATTCTGCCGGTTGAGATCGTCGTGCGCGGTTATCTCGCCGGTACCACAGGCACATCGATCCTTACCCAATACAAAAAAGGTATTAGGGCGATGTACGGTGTTACCTTCGCTGATGGGATGAGGGACAACGAGCGGCTTCCTGAACCGATTATTACGCCGACTTCGAAGGCCGAGTTTGGTGCGCATGACGAGCCGCTAATCCCGGGCGAGATTGTCGACAAAAAGCTCCTCTCGACCGAGCAATGGGCGACGCTGTCGAGATACGCACTTGCCCTCTTCGCGCGCGGTCAGGAGATGGCGGCGAAGAAGGGGCTTATTCTGGTCGACACTAAGTATGAATTCGGTGTCGATGCGGCGGGCAAAATCATTCTTGCCGACGAGATTCATACACCGGACAGCAGCCGCTATTGGGTGGCGGCAAGCTATCCCGAACGCTTCGCCAAGGCTCAGAAGCCGGAGAGTTTCGATAAAGATTTCGTGCGCAACTGGGTCGCGGCACGCTGCGATCCTTATCAGGATGATGTGCCCGAAATCCCCGCGGAACTGATCCTGGAGACCTCAGCGGTCTATATCCGCGCCTACGAAATGATCACGGGTCACTCTTTTGAGAAACCTTTGGCCGGTGAGAGGGTGTTCGACCGTGTGCGGCGTAATCTTAAGCCTTATGTCGCCAAAGCTTGACTTCGCATAGGGGAGGGCCTACCTCCTCACCCCAGCCAGATGGCCGGATGGCCGCTCTTGTTCCAGCGATGGGATGAGGGAGGAAAGTCCGGGCTCCACGGAAAAACGGTGCCGGATAACGTCCGGCGGGCGTCAAGCCTAGGGATAGTGCCACAGAGAACAGACCGCCACGCGCATGTCGCGGGGTAAGGGTGAAACGGTGCGGTAAGAGCGCACCGCGCGACCGGCAACGGAAGCGGCACGGCAAACCCCACCGGGAGCAAGACCAGATAGGAGGGCGCGTTCAGGGTAACCTGGACAGGTGTTTTCCGCACCGATCCTCGGGTAGGTCGCGCGAGGCGTCCGGTAACGGGCGTCCCAGATGAATGGCCATCCAGGGGGCCGAACGCGCGTGAGTGATGGTGAAAGCCATATCGTGCGCGGCTGCGGGCCCCGGACAGAACCCGGCTTACAGGCCATCTGGCGCTTTATCTTTCATTTAGTCGATGTCGTTCACTTCGGCACGACACCGGCCGCGACGGCTTCACGCAGCAGACGAGCTTGCGGATCGCCTAACTCATCGGCGCGATCAAGATAGGCAAGAGCGGTATCCACATCCGGCTCCATGCCGTGGCCGCGGACAGCCATCACCCCGAGCATCATCGCCGCTTTCGCAAAGCCGGCATCAGCGGCCTGGTCGAGCCAGCGTTTGGCTTCAACTGGGTTTGGTTTCACGCCCTTGCCGACATAATAGGAGAGGCCAACATTGAACATCGCCTCACTGAGTCCGCCCTTTGCTGCATGTTTAAAGGCCTCGAGTGCCTTGGCGAAATCAACGGGCAAGGTCACGCCGCTATTGAGGTCGGCACCGAGTTCAAAGGCTTCTTCGGCGCTGAGATGAGGAAGATCACGCAGGACAAGTTCAGAAGCACTCCCAGGCTGACCGGCGTCAGCGTTCCGGGAGGCCTGTTGCCATTGAAAGGCGCGATACTTGCCTTCGCCGACGATATCCCAACCGACTTTCGTGATAAGCTGGTCGAGCATTTCGCCGGCTTCGTCATCGGCGGTTTCCGCGTTCTTTGCGGGATCGCGCACGCAGAGGTCGAGCCATTTCGATCCTTCGATGTGATCGACGTTGGCACCGCCACGACCTTCAGTGAGGATCTTGCCGGCCGCGCATTGCGCCCAAACGATTCCGGCATCGGCCAGCGGCAGCAGCAAGGGAAGGGCGTCTGAGAACTTGCCTTCTGTTAGAAGGTGCCGCGCCTCATCTTCACTAGATTTTGCTGCCGCAATCTTGGTCGGCGCCATGCCTTGTTCCTCGGGGCTTTGTGCGCCGTCCTGCATCAAAAACCAGGTGATGACGACGGCGCCGAAGGCGAGTGCTGCCTTGCCCCACAAAGCGACTTTGGCCTCTGTCGACTGAGTCTGGTTGAGTTTGTTAAGCTTGCGCCACCAGCGATTCATGCCCGTCGATCCTTGATCTGTTCGGCCCTTCATAACTGTTGATATCGGTCAAATGTACCCGTTTTTAGAGTATACGTATAAATATATTATCGTAAGAAGATTAATTTGAGATATCTCATGAGCTGGCCGCTGCATACTACTCAAGATTCAACCAGTGAGCCTTGGTCGAATCTTTTCATAGGCTTATCACCCTCATTGCCGTCGATATTCGGGAACATAATAGAACATATCACAAACAAAAAGCGTCTATAAACGAAGTAGCTGATATGACTCGTTAACTTTCCCTATCAGGGGTATCCCCCAAGTCATTGTTAATACTCATATCGAGATTTCGTTGAGTTTCTAAAAACTGGAAAAATCCAATATTTTCCATGGCTTTACAGCTTGTTCCCATTGACTCCCATATGATCCCATGGTATCCCATTTTTAACGGGAGATTTCCCATAATCACTCGGTAAAGCCGAGCTGAGCGTGTGGCGATCGGGTGGCTGGCCTGCCACGTGCGCAAATTGGCCAAAAAGGGGTTTCTGGCGTCCGATGGCTTTGTTCATCGACACATTCGTCAACCGGATCGACAAGAAGGGACGGATATCCGTCCCGGCGACGTTCCGCGCTGCCCTAATAAGCGTTTCTGGGACGGCGCAGAATTTCAACGGGATCGTGGCCTTGCCCGGTTTTCGCTACGACGCCTTACAATGCGCCGGCATCGACTGGATGCAGAAATTGGTCGAGAAGATGGGCAGCGTCGATCTCTTCTCCGATGCTC
>CAYOYT010000042.1:5965-11364 GCA_964408245.1 uncultured Dongia sp.
ACGTTGTTTTCGGAAGCTAGGCAGCTCGCGTTCGATGGCGAAGGGCGCATCGTTTTGCCCGAAGGGTTAATTGCACACGCCAAGCTTGGCGATGACGCGGCATTCGTTGGCCGTGGCGAAATATTCGAAATCTGGCAGCCAGCGGCGCTCGAGGCGCATCGCGCTGATGCGCGGCGCCGCGCGCTCGAGAAAGGCATGACGCTCAAGAATGGCGGCGGTGTGCAATGATGGGCATGCGTCATCAACCGGTGCTGCTGACTGAGGTGGTCGCAGCACTTGGCGTCGACAATTTAGGCCCACAGGATGGCGCCATTTATGTCGATGGAACCTTTGGCGCCGGTGGTTATTCTCGTGCCATCTTGGAAGCCGCGAATTGCACAGTCTTTGCGATCGATCGCGATCCTAATGCGGTTGCCGGTGCCAGCGACCTGGTGAAGAAATTCGCCGGCCGCCTGCATGTGATCCAGGGCCGCTTCGGTGACATGGTGGCATTGCTGAAGGAGCGCGGCATCAGCGCAGTGAACGGCGTGACGCTTGATCTTGGCGTTTCTTCGATGCAGCTCGATGAAGCCGAGCGCGGCTTTTCCTTCCGCTTCGACGGTCCCTTGGATATGCGGATGGAGCAAGCCGGTGAGAGCGCCGCCGATCTCGTCAATTCCATGGCGGAGCGGCCGCTGGCCGATCTCATCTTCACCTTCGGTGAGGAAAAGAAGGCGCGTCGTGTCGCAAAAGCCATCGTCGCCGCCCGTGCGTTAGCGCCAATTACCACCACCTCGGGTCTTGCTGAGATCGTGCGCCGCGCCGTTGGACCTAGCGGCCCAGACCGCATCGATCCGGCAACCCGAACTTTCCAAGCTCTGCGCATCGCTATCAACGATGAGATGGGTGAAATCGATCGGGGCCTGGAAGCTGCTGAAAAAATCTTGGCGCCAGGCGGACGTATGGCGATCGTGTCGTTTCATTCGCTCGAAGACCGCCGTGTGAAACATTTCATGCGCGAGCGTTCCGGCCGCAATCCAAAGGGTTCGCGCCATCTCCCCGACATTGTCGAGACGATAGCGACATTGCGCCTTATCACCACACAGGGCATCACCCCGTCGGTGGCCGAAATCGCCGCCAACCCGCGCGCGCGTTCCTCGCGACTGCGCGTCGCTGAGAAACTCGGCAAGGTGGCGGCATGATCCGGATCGGCACTGTCATCTGGTTTGTCGTGCTGGCGCTGTTGGGCGTCGGGCTGTTCCAAGTGAAATACGCTGTGCAGGCCAAGGAGCGCGAGCTTAGGAAGGTCAACCGGCAAATCGCCGCCGACCACGATGCCATGCGCGTGCTTGAAGCGGAATGGAGCTACCTCAATGATCCGGTGCGTCTGGCGGACTTAACGCGCCGACATACAGATCTGACCCCGGTGATGGCAAGCCAGATCGCGACTGTCGAGGGTTTGGCGCCGCGTCCGGCCGATGCGCCTGAAGAAGCCCCGGCATTGCCGTTGATCGCTTCAGTCCCTGAAACGGATGTCGCAGCGACGGCCGTCGCTGCCATCGTAACGCAGCCAGCGCCGCAGCCGCAGAACGCCCCAATTTTCAACACGTCTTCTGTCAAGACCGAAACAGCGCCTGCTGAAGAGGATGACGCAACGATCCGTGCCATCCTGCAGGATATGCAGGCGACCCAGGGTAGTGATGCGCCGGAAGCCGGCAAGGGCAAGACCGAACCCGCCAATGACTCAGGTGTCGAATGATCGGGCGCCGGCGCAGCAACAATCAACCGCAGCCGAGCTACAAGGCGCAACGCGCCCAGCCAGTCATCAATCCGATTGCCCTGCAGCCGGAGCCTGACGGTGTGCAGCGCCGGGCGCTGGAAGTGAGTCATAACCGGCTGATGCTCGGACTTGGCCTCTTCACGGTGGCATTCGTCGTCATTGCGGCGCGCCTCGCCATGGTCACTTTGTTGCCTGGCGATCATGACACGATGCGTGTCGCCGTGGTACCGAGCGCGGACCGTGCCGACATTTTGGATCGGAACGGCGTTGTGTTAGCGACGTCGCTTACCACAGCCTCGCTTTATGCCAATCCGCATCAGATCCGCAACCCGGACGAGATTGCGGTTCAGCTGGCCGATGTGCTGCCGGATCTTGCCCAAGCACCGACGGCGGCCAAGCTTGCCACCGATAAGACCTTCATCTGGCTGAAACGCAACCTGACGCCCAAGCAGCAGCAAGCGATTAACCGCCTAGGCATTCCCGGCCTCTATTTCCAGTATGAGACAAAGCGCGTTTATCCGCAGAGTAATCTCACAGCCCATGTCGTTGGCTTCTCGGACGTCGATTCACGCGGCCTTGCCGGGGTAGAGCGCTCCTTCGACGATGTACTGGCGGGTGGCCAGAGGCCGCTCAAGCTTTCCATCGACATCCGCATCCAGCACATCCTGCATGAAGAGATCAGCCGTGCCATGACCGATTTCACCGCCATCGGCGGTGCCGGCATGGTGATGGATATCCAGACCGGTGAACTTCTCGCCCTGGTATCGCTGCCCGATTTCGACCCGGCTCGCGCCGGCGAAGCGACGGCGGATGCCCGTTTCAACCGTGCGACGCTCGGTACCTACGAGATGGGCTCGACCTTCAAGCTGTTCAACACCGCGATCGGCCTCGATACCGGGACCACGACCTTGGCCGGTGGCTATGACGCGACCCATGCGATCAAGATCGGCCGCTTCTCGATCGATGATTTCCATGGCAAGCATCGTTGGTTGAGCATCCCGGAGATATTCACCTATTCGTCCAATATCGGCTCGGCCAAGCTTGCTGACGCATTCGGCGCGGAAGTGCAGCGTACCTACCTGCAGCGCCTCGGCATGCTTGCTAAATCGCCTGTCGAGTTGGCCGAGGTGGGCACGCCGCAATATCCGAAGAACTGGAAGCGCATCAACACTATGACCATCTCTTATGGCCATGGTATTTCGGTGGCGCCGATTCAGGTGCTGCCGGCCCTTGGTGCCATCGCCAATGGCGGCATCATGCGTCAGCCCACCTTGCTGAAGCGCGAAGTCCATGAAGTAGCAACCGGTACGCGAGTTATTTCTGAGCAAACCTCGGCCCAGATGCGCCAGTTGATGCGCCTCGTGGTGCAGGTTGGTACTGGCAAGAAGGCCAATGCCCCGGGCTATCTGGTTGGCGGCAAGACGGGAACTGCCGATAAGCAGGTAGGTAAGGGTTATAGCGACAATGCTCGCATGGCGGCCTTCATCGCGGCCTTCCCGATGAATGCGCCGCGTTATGCCGTGGTCGTCTTGATCGACGAACCTAAGCCGAATGCTCATTCCTACGGGTATGCGACGGCCGGTTGGGTGGCGGCACCCGTGGTTGGTGCTCTTGTTCAGCGCATGGCGCCCTTGATGGGCATCTCGCCTATTCCGGATGATTCACCCGGAGCGCAGAACCCGTTGGTTGCAATGGTGTCAGATTACGATTCGGCTGCCTCAAAAAAAGCGAATTCGAAGGTCATTCATATATCTGTGCCAACAAAAGAGTCGCCTGAAACCGATTCGGATAACGATGATGCGGCGCCAGTCTTCAAGGCTAAGCCGTTCGGCGCGACGCCCGTATCGGCAACAAACAATGACGTGACGACTCCGTCGGCCCCGAAAGCGCCGTTGGAGACGGAGGGATTTCCCCTTGCTGTTGAATGATCTCATCGGCGGCCATGCCCGCATCGTGCAGGCCGGTTCGGATAGCGTGGCTATCTCCGGCCTAGCGCTCGATTCACGGGGCGTTACAGCTGGCGATCTCTTTGCTGCTTTGCCTGGCGCCAAGGTCGATGGCCTCAGCTTTGTGCCGTCCGCCATTGCTGCCGGTGCCACGGCTATCTTAGTTGGCACCGGCCAGCGACCAAACGTGCCGGCGCATGTGGCGCTCATCGAAGCTGACCATCCGCGTCTCGCCTTGGCGAAGTTTGCTTCACGTTTCTATCGCCGTCAGCCAAAAAACATCGTGGCGGTGACCGGCACCAGCGGCAAGACCTCGACCACCGTGTTTGCGCGCCAGCTATGGTCACTGCTGGGCCACCGCGCGGCGAGCTTAGGCACGATCGGCCTTGTTGGCCCGGGCGTCGAATATCCCGAATCGCTGACCACGCCCGACCCCCTGAAGCTGCATCAGCTTCTGGCAGAGCTGGCGGAAAAAGATATCGACCATCTCGCGATGGAAGCATCGAGCCATGGCCTTGACCAATTCCGTCTGGACGGGGTCGAGGTTTCGGGCGCGGCCTTCACGAATCTGACGCGCGACCATCTCGATTATCATTTGACGATGGACTCCTATCTTACCGCCAAACTGCGCCTCTTTGCAGAATTGCTGCCGGCCGGTGGTGCGGCAGTGATCAATGCCGATATCGCGGAAAGCGAGCGGATTATTGCCGTCGCTCAGGCGCGCCACCACCGCATCATTACCTTTGGCCGCAAATCCGGTGATCTCCGAATCCTCAACCAGCAGCCGCTCACCACGGGTCAGCAATTATCGCTGTCCGTCTTCGGTGAGCGCTATGACGTTACCTTCTCGGTCGCTGGCCTGTTCCAAGCGGAAAACCTTTTAGCGGCCCTGGGTCTCGTTATCGGCGAAGGCGAAGAACCCCGCATGGTGCTGCGCATGATCGATCGTCTGACCGGTGTTCATGGTCGTATTGAACGCGTAGCCGCGACGCCGTCGGGTGCGGCAGTCTATGTCGACTATGCGCATAAGCCAGCAGGTCTCGACGCCGTGTTGTCGACGTTGCGGCCACATACAACGGGTCGTCTCGTCCTCGTCTTTGGTTGTGGCGGCGATGGTGATAAAGGTAAGCGACCGGAGATGGGTGCGCTTGCCATGCGCCTCGCCGATCGCGTCATTGTCACTGACGACAACCCACGCTCGGAAGATCCGGCGCAGATCCGTTCCGAGATTATGGCCGCAGCACCGGGCGCCATCGAAATTGGTGACCGTGCCGCGGCGATCCGCGCTGCGATGCAAGAACTAAAGAGCGGTGACCTTCTGGTCATCGCTGGCAAGGGCCACGAAACTTATCAGATCGTCGGTGACAAGAAGTTCGATTTTGACGACAGCGACGTGGCCCGCCAGTGCGCTATCGAGCTAGCCCGAGGTGTCGCATGAGCGCGATCCTCTGGACGGCGTCGGAAGTGGTGGCGGCCGTTAAAGGCCAGGCGCTGGCCGATTTCGCAGCGACGGGTGTTTCGATCGATACCCGCAAGATTGCCAAGGGTGATCTCTTCGTGGCACTGCAAGGCCCCAATTTTGATGGCCATGATTATATTGCCGCCGCTTTGCAAGCAGGTGCTGCGGGCGTCATCGCGCATCGCCTGCCTGACAATGTCGATCAGCATGCACCTGTTTTGCTGGTCGCCGATAC
>CAYOYT010000043.1:0-11308 GCA_964408245.1 uncultured Dongia sp.
CGGTCTTCAAGATTTCGGTCTGTTCCTTTCCCGGCGATCAGTTCTGCTG
The DNA here is from genome assembly GCA_964408245.1 of uncultured Dongia sp. Taxonomy (GTDB): domain Bacteria; phylum Pseudomonadota; class Alphaproteobacteria; order Dongiales; family Dongiaceae; genus Dongia. The sequence continues at coordinate 50 of CAYOYT010000043.1, forward strand.
CGATCGACTTAAGAATGTCCCATTGTGGGGGGCTCGTGTCCTGCCCCTCGTCGATCAGGATATGATCGATGCCGCCATCGAGTTTATAGAGCACCCAGGGTGCAATACCCGGTCGCGCAAGAAGATCGCGCGTGCCCAGGATGAGGTCATCGAAATCAAGCGACGCCGTGTGTGATTTCAGGCGCCGGAAGCGTTCCATCAGGTCGAGGCCTAGAGTCAGCAGCGCCACCTGCAAGACATCGACGACATCAGGCATAGCCATGATGGCGCCCTTGGTTGCCATCTTTTCACGTAGGTCGCCTTGCTTGGTGCAAAAGACAGCGAGATATGAATCGAAACTGGTGACGCGCTCAGAAATCGAACCGGCGAGCCAGGCTACTATACACCTGGCGCGTTCGATGTCTGTCTTGGAGCCAGCCTCCAGAGCAGCACCAGAACGGCGCAGCATGGCCCCGTCGAAAGCACTTTCCTGAGCGACTTCTTCCACGATTTGCTGCCGCGTCGTACCAGCAGGAACTCGCAACAGCCGCGCCAGTGCCTGTTGATAGCCGTCCACGCCGCCCATCCGTTGTTGCAGAAGTAGCATATTGCCGCGCGCTGTCAGCAAAGTCTTGATGACGCCATCCGTCGTGAATTCGCTTGTCCTCTCGGCGAGGTGCGCCAACGCCGCAATGAGAGCAGGATTGCCTCCGGCGCGCGCAGCAGTCAGCATATCTTCACGCGCCTCAGCGAGCAAAGCAGTTGCATCCTGTTCTTCGATCAAACGAAAATGCGGCGCGATACCCGCTTCGAGCGGAAAGCGCCGCAGCAGAGACTGGCAAAAGGCATGAATGGTCTCGATCCGCATGCCGCCTGGAGCATCTAAGACCTTGGCAAAGAGGCCGCGCGCTTTTGATTTATACGCAGCCAGTGATACCTCACCGAAGAGTTCCCTGAGCTGCTTCAGCAAGGCGACGTCCGATATCGACGCCCATTCGGCGAGTGTCGTGGCAACGCGGTTCGACATTTCCGCCGCCCCTGCCTTGGTAAAAGTCAGGCACAAAATACGTTCCGGCGGTGCGCCGTCGAGGAGCAAACGCAGAACACGATCACGCAAAACTTTGGTCTTACCGGAACCGGCCGAAGCTGAGACCCAAACAGACAGCTTCGGATCTGCGGCGCGGCGCTGATAATTGGTCGCGATCAGCGTTGGTGAAGGCGCGCCCATCGACGTCATGCCTCATCCTCACTCGACCATTCCGCATAACGTGCGAGATGTTCGTAATCGTTATAGGAAAGGCCGAAATCACCGCGCGGCTTAGCGATATAGGGGGTATCGTCATGGCTGAAATGTGAGACCAGTTCCCTCAGCCCTTGGTAAGCATCGACGGCAAGTGTCATCGGGTCTGCCACAGTCTTGCTCCCGGGCTCCTTTACCGGAATGACGGCTGCGCCACCGCGACCGCCTTTTAGATACCAGAATTCGAGCCCCGCCACGTTGGCCGTCGGCACTTTGTCGAAGCCACCTTGACTGGCAATCGCCGCTTCCAGCGGCAATTGTGGCGAGAAGCCAAGTATCACATCCCGCGCATTGGGTGGCTTGCCAGTCTTGTAATCGATGATGATCAGCCGGCCGTCATGCTGGACATCAAGCCGATCTGCCTTGGCTGTCAACGTAAAGGCTGGCGCAACACTTTCAATCTTCAAGCTACCGGTACTTTCGGTGACGATCGATGCGAGACTGCCTTCGCGCGACCGCATCTCGGCCACGAACCAGGCAGCCATCTGTTTGAAGCGCGGCCACCAGAACGCCCAGACGGCAGGCCGTGCCATATGCTGAGCGAATTCCCGCTCGCCGATGGCCAGCAATCGCATGTCCGCGTCTTTTGGCAAAGGTATCGGCGTCTGCTTCAAGAAGCGGTCAAGAATACTGTGAAACAGATTGCCGAGATCGGCGGCATCGGCGTTCTGATCTAGCGGATCGAGCGGCCTCAACTTCAAAATACGTCGCGCATAAAGCACGTAAGGGTCACGCATCCATTTTTCGATATCCGTCACAGGCAGTTCATTTGGCCGATACTTGGCACCCGGTGTCGGCGCGGGCCGACCCATAGCCTGGATTTTTTCTGGCCGATCAAGGCGCATCTGCCAACCGCGATACTGGCTTGGCCCCTCAATCGGCTCGATCAACCCCAATGCGCGGAGGAAAGCATCGAGTCGCAAAAGCCAGCGCGATGGCACACTTGGTTTTCCACCGACCCGCTGCGCGCGGGTCATGACGACTTGCGGCGCACCGAGAGCCTGCTGGAAGTCGTGTGCCGCCAGACCGATCTTGCGCTCCAACGCCGGTAATCCGAATTTCAGTCGCATCGGTCTGCTGAGCCAAGGATCGATGGCGACATCGCCTGGCCAGATGCCTTCGTTGAGGCCGCCGAGGATCATAAGATCCATCTGCTGCAAACGAGCTTCAAGCGGCCCCCAAATGAAAAGACGCGGATGCAGCCCAAAGCGCGGCCGCACCTCAACATCGCTCATCAATTCGACGAGCAGCGCGGCGTAGCTTGCGGAATCAATTGGCGCTGTGCCGGCACTTGCCTGCAACAATTCAGCAACGAAACCGCCCAACGCTTCGCCCGCCTCGCCATGCCATAAATAGCCGCCATCGATCGCGTCAGGACGCGCTGCCAACGTCTCGGCAAAACGAACATGGGCACTTAGCCGCTCCGCCAGCGGCAAATTGTCCGACCATATACCAAGAGTGCCGATCAGCGCAGTCAAACAATCAAGCAACGCCCGTAGCGTACAACGATCCGTTTCACTGAGATGCTCCGCATCCAGCAGCGCCGCTTCCAGTCCGGCCAGACCTGGTGCTGGACGCGGCCCGCGCAGAACTTTCCGCTCGAGGAGATGGACACGGTGCTGGAAATCGATCTGTGCCATGCCACCCGCGGCAAGCGGATGCTTTAACAATGCCAATAATGGAACCGGCGCCAGATCTTCCGCCAACGCTTCCGCAATCAAGCGAAAGAAAAGGCCGTTACCGGTCGTCGACAAAGGCGTGCCTGCTGAGTCGTCGATGACGATATCCCACCGTCGCAGCTCTGCAGTGACGCGCCGCGCAAGGCCACGATCTGGCGTCACCAAAGCTGCCCGAGACGGCGCCGGCTGTGCTACCGCTTCACGCAGCATCAACGCAATGATGCCGGCCTCCTCCTGCTCAGTCCGGCAATCGATGCGCTGCACGTCACGCCAGGCCAGTTCGACATCATCGCCAAGCGTCGGCGCGATCAGTGGCCATTGCGTCGTCGCCTCCGCCGGCAGCAAAGCACTGGCAACAATGCGGGCACGCAATGGCGGTGCCGGCCGGCGCGGCCCACTCGGTAAAAGATAGGGCCAAGTCCATACTTTGCCTGGACTCGTTTCTAGCCGCGTTAGTAAGTGAGCGAGGCCGAATTGTGGGTGGGCTGGATCGTCCGATACTTCGCGCCATTGCCGCTCATCCGCCTGCGTGTCGAGACCCGGCAGTACGATCAATCCTTGTGGCAATGTGGCGATCGTCGCGATGAGATCGGCGCTTGCTGGAATAGAACCGGTCGAGCCGGCCGCGATGATCGGATGAGTCGGTGGTCTTTCGCGCCACAATCGAGCCTGACGTTCCAATAGCAGATTTCGCCGCCTGGCAATATCGACGGCGCTTTCCTGACGCAAAATCTCCGGCCAGTTTTGTTGCAAGATATCAAGGAAGCGCAGGGTCAGTTGCCAATGCTCCGCCAACTCCGCGGGCGCCAGATTCTGAATATTGGCGAAATCAAGTCTTTCGGTCTCAACCTGGTCGAGTAAGCGCGCCAATTCACCGGCCAAGCGCGCTGCCTGATCGAATGACATGCTACCGCCGCCGGGAAGAGCCGCTGCCGCCGCAGCCTGAACCAATTGTGCCAGCAGCAGTTGTCGGCGCATCTTGGGCATTGCAACCGGCAGGGGATCTGCGAGGTCTTCGCCAAGTGACATATCGAGAGCAACGCCCTGCAAGCCAATTTCGCTGTCATCGAGATCGCCGAGCGGCATAAGACGCGGCAGCATCAAAGCACGCCCGCCGCTAGCGCCCAGGCGCAGGAAGGCTTCTTGCATCGCACGACAGGCGCGGCGGTTAGGCAGCAGGACGGTGACGGCACTAAGGCCGAGCGGATCGGCTGCTGTCTCCTGCAACAAACCAAATGCCAGCGCATCGACGAAGCTTATCCCCGTCGGAATGCAACAGACATGGGACTCGCGCCCGAACAAGCTCGTCGGCTTTTTCATTACTTTCGCCTCTTTTAACGAGGCAGCTTGGCTTAGAATTTTATGCCGTGGAAGCTCAAATGCCGCTCCACGTCCTTCAAGTGCTGCGGTGTCGACACATGGTACCATTCGCCGTCATGGCGTAGGCCGAAAAGCCGGTCGTCTTCGATCGCGCGGTCCCATACAACGTTGGTCGAAAAGGCGCCCTTCGGAGGCTCACGGAACAGCCGCGGATGACAGATCTGGATGCCGGCATAAAGAAACGGCGCCACTTGCCAGCCTGGGCGACGGTGAACCCTTCCTTCTTGATCCATGATGAAATCGCCCTTGCCGTCATAGCCAACCGCCGTCACCGTGGATTGCAACAGCAGCAGCGCATCCATCCGCGCGTCGTCCCAGTTCTGCGCAAGGCGCAACAGCGCATCGGTCTTGCCGTTAAGCCAGATGATCTTGGCATTGACAGCATAGAAGGGTTCTTCACCTAGCAAAGACAATGCCTGAACAATCCCGCCGCCGGTTTCTAAAATCTCCACTTCTTCCGAAAAAACGATCTCTATATCGCGGCGATCTTCGAGGTGCTCTCGGATCCTGTCGCCAAGATGATGCAGGTTGATGACAGCGCGCTTCACACCCACCGCGACCAGGCGGTTGAGCACGACATCCAACATCGGCACGCCTAGTACAGGCACAAGTGCTTTCGGCATGGTCTCGGTAAAGGGTCGCAATCTCGTCCCGAAGCCAGCAGCCATCACCATTGCGCTTTGCGGTATTTTGAACGGTGAAATGGGCAAAATCTCTCGTCCTTCAGATAATAGAAATCGCCGACCGTTCGCCGGACGGCAGATGACGGGCGTACCAGTCGGCAACAGGCGCCATCACCGGGTGCTTGATATCGTGGGCGATGAGCTCCCAAACGCGCGGCATGAAGCGTTGGTACCAGGGCTTGCCATCACGCTTTAAGAGACGCGCAAACGTGCCGGCGATGCGCGTGTTGCGCTGTGCGCCGATAATGGCATAGGCTGACGTATAGTCGTTGCGGTCGATCTCTGGATTGGCGGTAAGATAGCGTTCGATCATCCGCGTCATCAAATCCCAAGGTACGTTGCGTCGCACATCTTCAAGCAACGAGACAAGATCGAAGGTTACAGGCGCCAGGACCGCATCCTGAAAATCGAGCAGGCCACAAGCGGCGATGCCCTTGCGATCCTTGAGAATCAGAAGGTTGTCGACGTGGAAATCGAACAACGCAATGGTCTTGGGTACAACATCGCGCTTGGGCAGGACGTGCTGCCAGGCCATCACGAATTCAGCACGGATTTTGTCTGGCGCCGACGCACCAAAATGCGCTGGCCAGTACCAGTCAAGCAGCAACTGCACTTCGCGTAGCGCCCGCGCGTCATCAAAAACCGGAAGGTTTGCAAGCGCCCGCGACGGCACTTTTTTATGGAGAGCGATCAGCGTATCGGTCGCTAAAGCATAGAGCGCCTCAGCATCGCCGCCGGCATCGAGCTCGCGCGTGTAAGTCTGATCGCCCAGATCCTCGAGCAGGAGGAAGCCCGCCTCCAAATCCTCCGCAAAGATTTCCGGGGCACTGAAGCCAAGATCCTTTAGCAAGCGACCGATATGAATGAAGGGGCGCACATTCTCCATCGGCGGCGGCGCATCCATCAACACGGCGGTTTTACCGCTCATGGACAGGCGGTCGTAATGACGAAACGAGGCATCGCCGGCGAGAAGGCGCAGATCCGCGGTACCCCAACCAGCTTCGGCAAGGAATCGATCGCGGCTTTCAAGGCGCGCTTCTGCCGTTATGTTCGTTGCCTTCATTTTTCCATCATTTCCCCAACAATGCGGCTTTGAAGCCACCGAGCCGGCGCACCCAAGGTTCCGACCCCGCGAGGCTGAGAAACCGCGAATCACCACCGGACCCGGCCAACAGCGTCACGTCCAACCGGTCTCGTGGCAAGAGCGAGCCCAATCGCACTGGCCATTCGATCAGCGAGATCCCATCGGCGAAGGCTTCCTCGATTCCCACCTCATAAGCTTCTTCCGCTGATTTCAGTCGGTAAAGGTCGAAATGCCATATATCGACGGGCGCGCTAGCAACTTCAGTCGAATAAGTCTGGACCAATGTGAAGGTCGGGCTGGCAACAGCTTCGTCCCCGGGGACCAGGGTAGTGATGAAGCCCCGCGCCAGAGTCGTTTTACCGGCACCAAGGTCGCCCCAAAGCGCCAAGATATCCCGCGGCAAGGCGAGACCCGCCAATACCCCTCCCGCACGGGCGGTCATGCCGGCGTCGGCTAGCTCGATTTCCAATAGATTCAGTGGTGCGATCTGTTTCATGGCGTCGGTTTGTAGCGGCCCCGCGACCTCGCTGCAACGCCGATCATGGCGGCCGATTTGCCCATTGATTACAATGTGCTAAAGGAGGCGATAAGATTTTAAAGGAGATTGTTATGAGCGGCATCCAGCAGACCGATGTTGTCATTGTCGGCGCAGGCCCGGTGGGCCTTTTTGCCGTTTTTGAATGCGGCATGCTGAAAATGCATTGTCATGTCATCGATGCGCTGGAAAGCACAGGCGGGCAATGTGTCGCCATGTATCCAGAAAAGCCGATCTACGACATCCCCGGCTATCCATCGATCGATGCCGCGGCCCTCATTCAAAAACTGGAGGAACAGGCCGCGCCGTTCCATCCCATCTATCATCTTGGCCAGCAGGTCGAAAAGCTGACCCAAACCCATGACCGCTGGCTAGTCGAGACCAACACCGGCACCAAGATTGACACTAAGGTTGTGATCATCGCTGCCGGCTGCGGCGCTTTTGGTCCAAACCGGCCCCCACTCGATGGCCTTGCCGCGTATGAGGGAAAGAGTGTGTTCTATCTCGTTAAGCGACGCGAGGATTTCCGTGGCAAGCGCATCGTCATTGCCGGCGGTGGCGATTCCGCGCTCGATTGGACCATCTCGCTCGCCGATATCGCTGAGAAGATCTACATCATTCATCGTCGGCCTAAATTCCGTGGGGCACCGGAATCGGTTGCGCGCATGGAAGCGCTTGCCAAGACTGAAAAGGTCGAACTCGTGGTGCCCTACCAGCTGCACAGTCTGGACGGCACCGATGGCCATCTCTCCGCAGTGAACGTGGCTACCATGGAAGGTGAGGTGCGCAGACTTGAAGCCGATACATTACTGCCATTTTTCGGGCTGGCGATGAATCTGGGGCCAATCGCGACCTGGGGTCTCAACCTCGAGCGCAATCATATCACGGTCAATCCGCAAAATTGCGCTACCAGCACCCCGGGTATTTTCGCCATTGGCGATATCGCCACTTATCCCGGTAAGCTAAAGCTGATTCTGTGCGGCTTCTCGGAAGCAGCAACGGCCGCACACGCCGCACACCCACTTCTCCATCCCAACGAAGCGCTGCATTTCGAATATTCTACGTCGAAAGGTGTTCCAGGCAGCTAAGAGATGACGTGCTGAAGGAACGCGTAGTTGCCACACAGGCAGTAAACTAGGCTGGCGTTCTCGCTTTCAGCGGCAAGACGCAGACGATCCGTCGGCCCTGTGGACTGGACTCCGTTACCAATCGCCCACCATGCATCTCGATCAACGTACGCGCCAGGGCGACGCCCAGCCCACGCGTTGAGCTGCGGGACTGCGAGGAATCGGAATCCGGACCGACATCTACCCCGAAATCATCCTGCGCCCCCTGAACGGCGACGCCGATATTGAGAGTCTCATCTTGCCGCTCTGCCGTCACCATGATGGTCCGCCCACCTGGCGCAGCACCAATCGCCGCGCTGAGCAAATTACCGAGAGCTTGTTTGAGACGCTGCGGATCCGCAACAACGGTGCCGACGTCGATATCGACCTCAATTACCAATTCGATATTACGACTGTCGGCGCGCTGCTGAAACAGTCGTGCCATCGATTCGGTCAACTGACGGATGTCGACCTCGCCCGGTTCAAGATGGATATTACCCGCTTCAATCGCTGCCACGTCGATGACATCGCCGATCATGAGGATGAGGTTTTGTGCCGAATCGAGAATAGCCGATGAATATTCCAGCTGACGCTCCGTCATCTCGCCGAAATACTGACGCGAGAGAAGCTCAGCGTAACCGATGATGGCATTAAGCGGCGTACGGAACTCATATGAGACATTGGCAATAAATTCCGCCTTCAATCTGTCTGCCGCCATCAGTGCCTCGTTACGATCGATCAGTGCGCGCTCCATATTGATACTGGCGGTGACATCCGTATATTTGAAGAGTCGGCCACCATCGGCCAGCGGAATCGCTGCGATATCGATGATTTTACCGTCAACGCGCTCCAACCGCGAATTCTTGACTTCCCGTTCTCCAATATTTGAAATGATGCGGCGGCGCAAATCCTCCCAATCTGGCCGACTCTCAAAAAACGGTTTCACCGCGTCGACGATCTGGCGCACATGCGGATCGCCCTCGACCTGCGTGTCCGTGAGATTCCAGAGGCGGACAAAAGCGGGGTTGTAGAGCTTCAATCGTGCGTCGCCGCCGAACACGGCGATGCCTTCATAGAGATGGTCGATTGTTTCCTTCTGCACTTCGATCAAGGTATTGTAGTTTCGCTCGAGCGCCAATTTGTCGGTGACATCCTCGAAAGTGAGAATGACTCCACCAAAAGGATGAGGCGAGGCCAGCATGCGATATGTAGCACCGGACGGTACGTGCATCAGGTCCTCGAACGGTGCGATCACCGACATAATTTGTCGGGTCCATTCCTGCTTAAAGGAACGGAAATCAGCTTGTTCGGGGATCTGTCGCTGCTCGCGAAGCATATCCAGCACTTGATCCATACTGGGCTCGGAACGCAGGAAACCGGCATCGAGGTTGAACATCTCGCGAAACGCGGTGTTGAAAAACTTCACGCGCTTGTCGGGCCCGAAAATGACGATGCCAGTGCCCAGCGCTTGCAGCACGTCGTCATGAGCAGCGATATGGCGGGCAAGTTCGCTGTGACTTTCTTCTAACTGCGTTTGGTCGAGAGCAAAGCCAATCACCGATCCATCGGGCAGTGGCACCTCGCTCAGATCATACAGGCGGCGTTGACCTTTAACGACCAATTGCTGGCTTTCGGATTGTGCGAGACCGACGCGTTGGGCACGTTTGGCGAGCGACTTTGCCGCTGGGTTTATCTCGCGCCCTTCGTGGATAACACGCTCGACTGACAGATCATGGATATGGGCGAAGGCGGGGTTGCACCAGGCGATGGCAAGCTCGGGTCCGCGCCGCCAAACCGGATACGGCAATTGCTCCAGCAACTGCGCCAGCGAAGCGGCCGTTTTCATCGCGTGACCGGAGGCTTGCTCCAGGGGAGCGACGATGCCGCTAATATCGTCAATCCACAGATGGCAGGTATTGCCACTGCAAACCCCGGTCCAGCGCAAGCGGATGCCGACATTAGACGCCGCCATGAAAGAAAAGCCGTGCCTCTCCTTCTCGAGCAGCATGATGGCGCTGAGAAGCTCGGCGCGATCGGTTGGCTTCATCTCGGCGACGAGATCATCGCGCGTGCAATCACCATCCAGCGGTAGATTGAGCCAGCAGCGCGACAGTGGATCGACCACGGCCCGGCCGCCCTTCTCCCAGGCAATATGGGCTAGCGGCACCGTCGCCCATTCGGCCCGTGCTGCGTGAAGGATACGATCTCTCTCGTCGAGCGCCACCTGCGCCGCGCTCAATTTCGATTGCAGCGATTTCTTGCTACAGGCAAAACGCCAGGCAAAGCCGGTCGCTGCGACCAAACCGGCGCACAACAATCCCACGCTTATCCAAAGAAGCAGCAAGTCGGCCATAGGCCAGCACTCTACGGGCCTCGGAATCCCGTGACAAGCTCAGACAAATGAAAAGGGCGCCCGGCATGAGCCAGACGCCCTCGGATCGGAACTGCTTGTCGCAGGATCAGTAGCGATAATGCTCCGGCTTAAACGGGCCGGCCAGGGCAACGCCTAAATAAGCGGCCTGCTTTTCGCTCAGCTTGGTGAGCTTAGCGCCGACCTTCTCGAGATGGAGGAAAGCCACCTTCTCGTCGAGATGCTTCGGCAGCACGTAGACCTCGTTTTTGTAGGATTTGTAGTTATTCCACAATTCAATCTGCGCCAGCACCTGGTTGGTGAAGGATGCCGACATGACGAAGCTGGGATGGCCCGTGGCGCAGCCGAGATTGACAAGGCGGCCTTCAGCGAGCACGAGTATACGACGACCGGTCGGGAATTCGACCTCATCCACCTGTGGCTTCACATTGTGCCACTTGTAGTTCCGCAAGCCGGCGATCTGGATCTCGCTGTCGAAGTGACCGATATTGCAAACGATGGCACGGTCCTTCATCTCGCGCATGTGATCGACAGTGATGACGTCGACGCAGCCAGTGGCGGTGACAAAGATATCGCCTCGGATGGCGGCATCTTCCATCGTCGTCACTTCATAGCCTTCCATCGCGGCCTGCAGGGCGCAGATCGGATCGGCCTCGGTCACCAGCACACGGCAACCGGCATGACGCAGGCTTTCCGCCGAGCCCTTGCCCACATCGCCGAAGCCAGCGACGACGGCTACTTTGCCAGCCATCATGACGTCAGTCGCACGACGAATGGCATCCACCAGGCTTTCGCGGCAGCCATATTTGTTGTCAAATTTTGACTTCGTGACGCTGTCATTGACATTGATCGCCGGCACTTTCAGCGAGCCGTCTTTCTGCATCTGGTAAAGGCGATGCACGCCGGTCGTGGTCTCCTCGGAGATGCCTTTAATGTCCTTCAGCATCTCAGGATACTTGTCGTGCATGATTTGAGTTAGGTCACCACCATCATCGAGGATCATGTTGGGCTTCCAACCGCCGGGCCCGGCGATGGTCGCCTCGATGCACCACCAGAATTCTTCTTCGTTCATACCCTTCCAAGCGAAAACCGGAATGCCTTTCGCGGCGATCGCAGCGGCGGCATGGTCCTGGGTTGAGAAG
>CAYOYT010000044.1:0-11242 GCA_964408245.1 uncultured Dongia sp.
CGAGTTGTCAGAATGCAAGATTATTTGTCGCCGGAACGCGATCGTGTCGCTCTCATCACCATCGACGCTCAGCGCGATTTTGTCCTGCCAAATGGCCCCGCCGCTGTAAGTGGGTCGATGTCCGCAGTGCCGCAGATGCAACGCCTTACGCAGGCTTTTCGCCAGTCGGGTGCACCGATCGTGCACATGGTGCGGCTCTATCGGTGCAACGGTTCCAATGTCGATCTGTGCCACCGCGCCCAGATTGAATCCGGCCAGCGCATCGTCATGCCGGGCACGTCTGGCTGCGAGCTGATTGACGAATTGAAGACCAACACCACGCAACGTATCGAGCCGGAACTGCTGCTCGATGGCAAGCTGCAGGAGATCGGGCCCAAAGAATGGATCGGCTATAAGCCGCGCCTGTCCGCCTTCTTCCAGACGCCGGTCGAGGAACATCTCAAGGCGCTCTGCATCAGCACCATCGTTATCTGCGGAACCGATTTCTCGACCTCGCCCCGTTCCAGCGTTTATGCTGCCGCCAATCGCGACTTCCGCATGGTGCTAGCGACCGATGCCATTTCTGGCGCCACCGATGCCGGTCTCAATGAGTTAGCGCAGATCGGTGTCTATCTGATGGCGACTGATAAGTTGCTCGATTGGCTGTCGCGCAGCCGGCAAGCCGCCTGATGTTCCTATCTCATGGCCATTCATGATGAGTGGCGTCAAACAATTCACGATAACCGCGTCAGAAGGCGATCAGCGTCTGGACCGGTGGTTCAAGAAAAAGTTTCCGCATCTCACGCACGGACGGTTGGAAAAGCTGCTGCGCAAGGGTGAGATCCGAATTGACGGCAAGCGGGCCAAAGCAGCCGACCGGCTTGAGGCCGGCATGCTTGTGCGTGTCCCGCCGCTGGGCGACGCGACGCAGCCGCGCCCTGACCTCGACGAGCCCACAGGCCCTAAGCAGATTACTGAGAAAGAGGCGCAAAGCCTGCGCGCAGCCGTGCTTTTCAAAGATGCCGAGGTCATTGTCCTCAACAAGCCGGCAGGGCTTGCGGTGCAGGGGGGGACGGGCCTCGACACCAGTATCGATGCTATGCTCGATGCGTTGCAATTCGATGCACCAGAACGGCCCCGGCTGGTGCATCGCCTCGATCGTGACACGTCAGGCTGCCTCGTTCTCGCACGCAGTCAGGCGGCAGCTCGGAAACTTGCCGAAGCCTTCAGGCACAAGACGGCGCGCAAGATCTATTGGGCGGTGACCGTCGGTGCTCCAAAGATGAATGAAGGCAAGATCGATGCGCCTCTCCTCAAGCAAAGCGTTGCCGCTGTCGGCCGGCGTGCCGCCGAGCGGGTGCAGATCGATGAGGAGGATGGCAAGAAGGCTGTCACCTATTACGCCGTGGTGGAGCGTGCGCATGACAAGGCCGCGTGGCTCGCTCTGATGCCGCTCACGGGTCGCACACATCAGCTGCGGGCCCATTGCGTGGCGCTTGGTACGCCGATCTTGGGCGATGGGAAGTACGCGGGCGCCAAGGCTTATTTTGCGCGCGATTCTCTAGCAAATCAGCTTCATCTCCATGCTCGCTCGATCCGGATTCCGCATCCCACCCGTGGTATCATCAATGTGACCGCGCCATTGCCGCCGCATATGCAAAAGACATGGGATTTCTTTGAATTCGCCAACGAGCCCGATCATGATCCCTTCGCCGGGCTTGACCTCTGACGGTGTCGTGATCGGCGGCCAGTTTCGCGATGGAAATGGCCCGTGCGGCGGTGCTAAGGACATATATGTGTGCCGCGGCTCCCATCCGTGGCAAGCTCATCCCGCGTTTGCCAAGCCTTTCCGCTAGCCGCTAAACTCACCCCCGCGCCTGTTTGCCTCGTCATCGTGAGGGTCGAAGGGCGCAGCAAAAATGCGAAAAGGAAGCCATATGCGGCTGAAGACAATCCTAGCCGGTTTGCTGATGCTGGCGATAGGCCTCGCGGCGACACTGGTGGCGATCGTCAAATCGACCGATTTTAACGCCTACAAAGAGCTTATTGCCGCTCAGGTGAAGGCTGCGACGGGTCGTGATTTGGTGCTGGCCGGCAATGTCGAATTCGTTATCTCCCTGACGCCGACTTTGAGCGTTAGCCAGGTGACTTTCCGCAATGCGGATTGGGGCACCGAGCCGGCCATGTTGAAATTTGACAAGCTGCAGGCTGAGATCCAGTTGCTACCGCTGCTTTCCAACGAAATTATCATCAACAAAATTGTGCTGAGTGATGCCGACGTGCTGCTCGAGACGAATGCCGATGGTGTCGGCAATTGGGTCATGGGCAGTGCTGGCCAGGGCGGTTCTGCACCGTTGCCGCATGTCGGCCAGGTCCAGATCGATCGGTTGAAAATCCGTTACCACGAAGGCGAAAGCGGCTTCAGGCGCGAACTCAATATCAGCAACCTCAATGCCAAGACTATTGGGCCAGGTGCGCCGATCGATATTGCGTTGAAAGCGACAATGGCGAGCGAAGTGCTGAGCCTTGAAGGCCAGATCGGTGCGCTGCGCCAGTTCACGCAAGGAGCGCTGCCGCTCAACCTCAAAGGCAGCGTCAATACGGTTGCTTTTACCGTCGACGGACAGATCGCGGACCCCGCGCAGTTCGAAGGTATCGATGTCGATCTGTCGTTGGCTTCCGACACCGAGGTTGCGTTCGGCAATTTCAAGCTGCCGGGAAAAGGGCCGTATCGCGTAGCTGGGCATCTTACCGGCGCTAAAGGGGAGTATAAATTATCGACAGCGAGCGGCCGCGTGGGCGACAGCGATTTTACCGGCGATCTCGAATACAGTCGCGGTAAAACACGCCCATATATCGGCCTGAAACTCGCCTCGACCCATCTTAATAGCAGTGATTTCGGCTTGGAACCGGTTCTCTCCAGACCGGCGAAGGGCCCGAAGGAAGGCCGAGCTTTCTCCGCTGAACCTTGGGACATTCCACAACTCAACATGCTAGACGCCGATGTCATCTGGTCGGCGCAAGAATTCTCTTATGGTCCCTATCCGCTGAAGAATGCCAGCATCGATCTGCATTTGCGCGACGGCAAGCTGACTCTCACCAATGTCACCGGCAATCTTGTCGATGGGCGCTTTTCGGCCGGCGGTACGCTCGACACCATGCAATCACCGCCGCTGCTCGTCGCTCGCATGCGCGCGGATAAGGTTGCCGCCGTGCCACTCCTGGAAACCATGGGGCTCGCCGGTGTGTTGCAGGCGAAAGATGCCAATCTCGATGTCGAGATTGCTGGCCCAGCCGCATCGCTGCAAAGCCTGATGGGCGGGGCTAACGGGAATGTCATGTTCGAGACTGGTGCCGGGCGTCTGCAGAACGATTTCGTCCGCCTCCTTTTTGCTAATCTATTCAGCGTCATCTCCTTCGGCGGTAGCAGCGATTCGTCTCAGGTCAATTGCCTAGTAACGCGCTTTGACATTCGCAATGGTATCGCCACGTCGCGCGGCCTGGTGCTGGACACGCCTGGCGCTACCGTGCTGGGCACGGGCAATATCGATTTGCGGAACGAACGACTGAACCTTCACCTTGATGCGCAATCGAAACAGATCAATCTCGCTAGCCTGGCCGTACCGATGAATGTGAGCGGTTCACTGTCTAAGCCCAGTGTGACGCCGGATGCCCTGGGCACGGTCGAGAACACGGCGGGCTTCGCCACGCGCGCTGCCAATTTCGCTACTTTTGGTGCCCTCGCTGCCATCACCGGCCTCGGCGAAAGTAGGGATCTTGGCCCCAATCCCTGTCGCTCGGCGCTCGATGTTGGGCAGAAGGCAGGAAAGTCCGCCAATCCAGGAGAGAAGATTATCGACGGAACCGGGCAAGTTATCGAAGGCGTTGGCGAGGGTGCGGGTCAGATCATTGATGGCATCGGCAGCGGCGCCAAGAAGATCGGCAAGGACACAGAGAAAGCTCTGGAATCGATCGGTGATGGCATTAACGACCTTTTCGGAAATTAATCATGCGCAATGCGGCACCACGGCGCTTTTACAAGATTGTCGCGGTCGTGGCCGGCGCGGAAGGCTGGAGCGTGACGCTCGATGGCAAGGTGCTTCGCTCGCCGGCGAAAAAGGATTTCAATTTGCCGGGAAGAGCGCTGGCTGACGCCATTGCCCTGGAGTGGGATGCGCAGACCGACCATGTGCGACCTCTTGCGATGCCGCTCATGCAACTGGCCGCCACCGCCATAGACCGTATCTGCGTTGATCGCCAGCGAATCATCGACGAACTTATCGGCTATGCCAGGACCGATCTCGTCTGCTATCGCGCCACCGAGCCGCCGACATTGGTCGAGCGTGAGGCGCAGACCTGGGATCTGCTGTTGGCGTGGTTGCGGCGTCGCTACGATGTCTCACTCGTTGCGACCAAAGGCGTCGTCGCCATTGACCAGCCACCAGAGACGATCAACGTGCTCACGCGCGTATTAGAGGGCTACGAGGACTTCGCGCTCGCAGCGCTTGCCACCTTGATCCAGACCGCGGGTTCGCTCGTCATCGGCCTTGCCGTGGCAGAGGGAGAATTAACCGCCGAGCAAGGCGCGCATGCGGCGCAACTCGATGAACTCTATCAAACTGAGCGCTGGGGCGAAGACTCGGAGGCGGTCGAGCGTCGTGTGGCGCAATTGGCTGAAATGGTCGCGGCGCGGCGCTTCCTTAATCTCCTTGCCCAGGGATAAGCGGGTTTTCACGGTCATATTCTTCGCTTCGCGATGGGGCTCACGAAATCTTTTGGGTTCACGAAACCTTCGTGCTATCCAGGTTAAGCTTTTCGCACCTGCGGAAAATGTGGGGCGATCTCTTTCTTTCGGGGGACTGATCTCATGCAGGAAATCCTGAAACAGCTTGAAGAAAAGCGCGCGGCAGCGAGAGCTGGTGGCGGTAAGAAGCGCGTTGACGCTCAGCATGCCAAGGGCCGCCTGACGGCGCGCGAGCGTATCGAGCTGCTGCTCGATCCGGATTCCTTTGAAGAATGGGACATGTTTGTCGAGCATCGCTGCCACGATTTTGGCATGGGTGCGCAACGCGTACCGGGCGATGGTGTCGTCACCGGTTACGGGACGATCAATGGTCGCCTCGTCTTTGTTTTTAGTCAGGATTTTACCGTTTTCGGCGGCTCACTGTCCGAAGCTCATGCCGAGAAGATCTGCAAGGTGATGGAACAAGCGATCCGTGTCGGCGCTCCCGTCATCGGTATCAACGATTCTGGTGGTGCACGCATCCAGGAAGGTGTCGCCTCATTGGCCGGCTATGCCGAGGTCTTCCAGCGCAACATCATGGCCTCGGGCGTTATTCCGCAGATCAGTGTCATCATGGGGCCTTGCGCTGGCGGTGCGGTCTATTCACCGGCCATGACCGACTTCATCTTCATGGTGAAGGACAGTTCTTATATGTTCGTGACAGGCCCAGACGTGGTGAAGACGGTGACTCATGAGAACGTCACCTTCGAACAGCTGGGTGGTGCCCTGACTCACAGCCAAAAATCGGGTGTCGCCGACCTTGCTTTCGAGAACGATGTTGAAGCGCTGCTCAACGTGCGCCGCTTCGTCGACATGCTGCCGGCTTCCAACCGTGCGAAGGCGCCGCTACGTGCCTCGCCCGATCCGATCGACCGCGATGAGCTGTCGTTGGATACGCTCATCCCGGCCAATCCGAATAAGCCCTATGACATGAAGGAGCTTATTACCAAAGTGGTGGATGAAGGCGATTTTTTCGAACTGCAGCCGAATTTCGCGCGCAACATCTTGACCGGTTTCGCGCGCCTAAGCGGCGAAACCGTGGGCATCGTCGCCAATCAGCCGATGGTACTAGCCGGCTGCCTCGATATCGATTCCAGCCGCAAGGCCGCGCGTTTCGTGCGTTTCTGCGATTGCTTCGACATTCCTATTGTCACCTTCGTCGACGTACCTGGTTTCCTGCCTGGCACCACGCAAGAGCATGGCGCCATCATCAAGCACGGCGCCAAATTGCTCTTTGCTTATGGTGAAGCGACGGTGCCGAAAGTCACCGTCATCACGCGGAAGGCCTATGGCGGCGCTTATGACGTCATGAGTTCTAAGCATCTGCGGGGCGACGTGAATTTTGCTTGGCCCACAGCGGAAATCGCCGTCATGGGCCCGAAGGGGGCTGTCGAAATCATCTTCCGCGCCGATATCGGCGATGCGGCAAAGATCGTCGAACGAACCGATGAATATCGTCAGAAATTCGCCACACCTTTCGTGGCGGGTGCGCGTGGTTTTATCGACGATGTCATCATGCCGCATTCGACGCGCAAGCGAATCTGCCGCTCTCTAGCCATGCTCAGAGATAAGAAAATCGAGAACCCCTGGAAGAAGCACGACAACATCCCGCTTTGATCGATTGGGGAGATAGTGAATGGGTAAAGCGGGAAAGTAAGCATGTTCAAGAAAATTCTGATTGCCAATCGCGGCGAGATCGCCTGTCGCGTCATTAAGACCGCGAAGGCTATGGGTATCAAGACCGTAGCTGTTTATTCAGAGGTCGATGCCGACGCGCTTCACGTGCGCCTAGCGGATGAGGCCGTCGCCATCGGACCGGCAGCGGCGCGCGAGAGTTATCTCTTTATCGATAAGATCATTGAGGCCTGTAAGGCAACCGGGGCTGAGGCCGTACATCCTGGTTATGGCTTTCTGTCCGAAAACATGAAATTCGCGGAAGGTTTGAAGAAAGCGAAGATCACTTTCATCGGCCCGGACCCGCACGCTATCCATGCCATGGGCGACAAGATCGAATCGAAGAAGCTGGCCAAGGACGCTGGGGTCAACAGGGTTCCAGGCTTCCTCGAGGTTATCAAGGATGCCGATCATGCTGTGAAGATCGCCTGCGAGATTGGCTATCCGGTCATGATCAAGGCTTCAGCCGGCGGCGGTGGTAAAGGCATGCGCGTGGCCTTCAACGACGCTGAGGCTAAAGATGGCTTTCGCTCGGCCACAGCGGAGGCCAAATCCGCTTTTGCTGATGATCGCATCTTCATCGAAAAATTCATTGAGGAGCCGCGCCATATCGAGATCCAGATCCTGGCCGATGGCCACGGCACTTGCCTTTATCTCGGCGAGCGCGAATGCTCGATCCAGCGTCGCCATCAGAAGGTGATTGAGGAGGCGCCCTCGCCTTTCCTCGATGAGAAGACGCGGGTCGCTATGGGCGAGCAAGCCGTAGCACTTGCTAAAGCGGTCAAATACAAATCCGCTGGCACAGTTGAGTTTATCGTCGATAGCAAGCGCAACTTCTATTTCCTGGAGATGAATACACGCCTGCAGGTTGAGCATCCAGTGACCGAGATGATCACCGGCCTCGACCTGGTCGAGCAGATGATCCGCGTCGCGGCCGGCGAAAAGCTCAAGCTCAAGCAAGCCGATGTAAAGCTCAAAGGCTGGGCGATCGAGGCCCGCGTTTATGCGGAGGATCCTTTCCGGAACTTTTTGCCCGCGACCGGCCGCCTCGTGCGCTACCGAGAGCCGGCGGTGGGCAGTTCGGTGCGTGTCGATTCTGGTGTTTATGAAGGCGCCGAGATCAGCATGTTCTATGATCCGATGATCGCAAAGCTGGTGGTCCACGGCCCCGACCGAAAATCAGCGACGCAGACCATGCGCGAGGCACTGGAGGCATTTTACATCCGCGGCCTCAACCACAACATACCCTTCCTTTCCGCCCTCATAAGCCATGCGCGCTTCACCTTGGGTCGTCTCACCACCGGCTTTATCGCCGAGGAATTTCCCAACGGCTTCCACGCTGTCGAGCTGAAGCCAGAAACACTTTCCGATCTGGTCGCCGTGGCGGCCGTCATTCATCATCAGTACGAACTTCGCGCCCATGAGAGGACGCCGCATTTTCAGACGAATGGCAACGCTGTTGCCGGCAAATGGTTTGTGAAGCTCGGTGCTGAAAAGCATGAGGTGATTGTCGCGGAGACGGCGGCGGGTTTTGCCGTCATCGCCGGTCGCAAGAGCCACGAATTGGTGAGCGACTGGAAACTCGGCGATGTGCTGTGGCGCGGGCGCATCGATGGGCGCAACATCACGGTTCAGATCGATCGCCAGGGTATCGGCTACCGACTGAATTATGCCGGTGCTCAGATTAACGCGCTGGTGCTCACCGCGCGCGCGGCCGAGCTGGATCGGCACATGCTGGTCAAGAAGCCGCCGGACATGTCGAAATTCCTACTCTCGCCGATGCCGGGTCTGTTGGTATCGCTGGCCGTCAAGGAAGGTCAGGATGTAAAGGCCGGCGAGGAGCTTTGCGTTGTTGAGGCCATGAAGATGATGAACATCTTGAGGGCCGAGCGTGACGGTATTGTCGCCAAGATCGCTGTCGAGGCCGGTGACAGCCTCGCTGTCGACGACATTATCGTCGAGTTTGCCTGATGGCAGATGTCGCCAAGTGCTGCTGCATCAGTGGCAAGGTCCAGGGCGTGTGGTACCGGGCTTGGACAGTGGAGCAGGCGAGGCTGCGCGGCCTCAAAGGCTGGGTGCGCAATCTCGCCAATGGCGATGTCGAAGCCATGTTCGCGGGCTCCGCTGACGCCGTCGCCGACATGATCCAGGCTTGTCGCCAGGGGCCTAAAGCCGCGCGTGTAGAGAATATCGCTGTCGAGGATTTCGCAGGAGACATCCCCGCTGATTTTGCGCAACATCCCGACGCCTGAAACCGTTTCCCGGAGCATCACCATGGATCTCGGCATCGCTGGTAAACGGGCCCTCATCCTCGGCGCCAGCCAGGGTCTCGGCGCTGCAAGTGCGGCAGCCCTGGCACGCGAAGGTGTCGCGGTTACCCTGCTGGCACGCAGTGCCGCCAAGCTTCAGGACCGCATTGCCGAAATCGTGGCGCTTGGCGGTATTGCTACCTCACTGGTCGCCGATCTCGGCCGGAACACCGATCTCGCACCGATCCTCGGCAATGCATGGGGCTACGACATCCTCATCCTCAATTCGCCGCCCCCGCCGCCGGTGAAGGCCGTTGCCGTCGATCGCGCGATTTGGTCGCAGCAGTTCGAGGCGATGTTCCTCAATCAGATCGAACTCACCACGCATCTTGCCAAAGGCATGGTGGCGCGGGGCTGGGGCCGCATTGTCTCCATCGCGTCGACCAGCGTCCAAGAGCCGATCCCCGGGCTGGTCTATTCCAACGCGCTTCGCGCCGGCTTGCAGAACTATCTCAAATCGCTCTCGGACGAAGTCGCGGCCCAGGGCGTCACCGTGAACACCGTAGCGCCGGGCTCTTTTGCCACTGAACGCACATCCTCATTAGACGCTGCCGCCGCACAGCGCAGCGGCCGAAGTCTTGCCGACATCGCCGCCGACGGGGCCGCCGGCATTCCTGCCCGCCGCTATGGCGAGCCCGCCGAATTCGGCGCCATGGTTGCATTCCTATGCGGCCAACCCTCCGCCTACACGACCGGCACCTTCATCCGCCTCGACGGCGGCTCGAGCCGCGGTGGGATCTGAAAAACGCCTTGCAGAATGCTCAGGACTTCTTATCCGGATCGAGATCGGGATATTGCCGGACGATGTGCATGACGAGCTCATAGCCCATCGCGATCATTGCATCCGATATTCGGCGTCTGACGAATATGCGTTCTGCCTCATCAGAAATTTCATAAGTAATTTCTGTTGCTCGTTAAATGGCTCGCCCAGTTTCTGCACTGTATCTAGTATGGTAATTGCCGTTTCACGTTTCACGTTTCACGAAGCGCTCCTATTTGGACCGCCTGACTCGCCAAACACCTCGGTGAACGCCGCGCGTAGCGCCATGTCGAGCTCCGGCATAGTCACCATCTGCCCTAGTTTAACGAGCGATGTGACGCCGAACGGTGTTGTGGTGCTCTCACTGATGCCGCAGGGCACGATGCCCTTGAAATGACTGAGGTCCGGATCGACATTGATGCTGATGCCGTGAAAACTCACCCAATGACGCAAGCGGATACCGATGGCGGCGATCTTGTCTTCCCGTGCGCCATTAGCAACCCACAGACCTACGCGCCCCGCGCGCCGTTCCGCCGTCACATTGAAGCGCGCCAGCGTGCCGATGACCCATTGCTCAAGATCGCGCACGAATTGCCGCACATCGGCGCCACGCTTTTTGACATCCAGCATCACATAGATCACGCGCTGTCCGGGTCCGTGATAGGTGAATTGGCCGCCGCGGCCGCTCTCGAAGACCGGGAAACGGTCGGGCGCTAGCAGGTCGTCCATTTTGGCGCTGGTACCGGCGGTATAAAGGGGCGGATGTTCCAACAGCCAGATGGCCTCCGGCGCCACTCCGGCGCGAATCTCAGCCGCCCGTTTCTCCATGAAATCGACCGCGTCCCGATAGGGAACGGGTAAATCGCTGATCCGCCACGTTGGTTGCGCTATTTTATCCAAGGCAAGCCCTTTGAATCTTTGAGTTTTTTGTTTGCTTGATCACCGCGTGCCGATTTGCTATTCCCCGCCGCGCTATCTGGCAAGCGTTCTTGTGATCCTTGCCTTGATGATCTAGTGCGGTCGTGGCGGAATTGGTAGACGCGCAGCGTTGAGGTCGCTGTGGGGCAACCCGTGGAAGTTCGAGTCTTCTCGACCGCACCATCCTACCCCCCCTTCGGGGGCTACGGATGGCAGGCCAGTCTTTGTCCGTTAAAGCGACTCGATGACTGTTTTGTTGATTAGAAATTCAACCCTGAATAAAAAAGGGAAGACCTGCCATCATCTCTTTTTCCGACAAGATCTGGATGCGGAACCGTCACCATTGCACAAAATTCACCAAGAACCGTTTCCGGAAATTGTTGTGCAACTTTACAAAAGGCAAAGTGACGAAAATCTCTAAAAAATGCATGTTCAGGAATATGACCATCGAAATTTCGAACATATTTACGGCTCCAATCCTTGAAATCACGACCGCTTGGATGTTCGCGATTTGAATCAATATGGCGGATTGCATTGCAGACCAAAAATGCCTCTGGTTCATTATTTGGGTCTGTCACTGGAAGTAGATCACGAACAACAAGTCGCCATCTTTCGCGTAAGGAATGATGCTGAATGCCCTCAAAGACCTTCTCAAACTGTTGAGACGTTCTTCCTTCTGAACAACGCTCAACAAAACGACGAAAGGCTCTAGTCCCTGAAACATCCCTCGGTGAATATTTAAACTCCATCTTACTTTCCTCCATTTTTAATTTTCATATTTATAATTTTACATCTTCCAAAAGTCAATCATTACTATGG